>NZ_JAEFCH010000044.1:0-32664 GCF_016406015.1 Acidovorax sp. IB03
AGACCCAGTATCCCGTCAAAAAAATGCCGCTCAGACTTAACTGAGCGGCATTGCCACCACGGGGCGGTTTTTTATGTCCATGGCATGGGCGCACCAAGGTGGATTGTTACGGTTTTGGATTCAGCCGAATCACTAGGCGGGAAGCCGCAGACAGTGCTGTAGCACGGCAAGGCGAACCAACGACGTGATACGGGTGAAGGCAAATCCGTATCACACCCCGCCCACCGGGGGCACGGCCTGCACGGGCACCACGCGCATGGCCAGGCAAAAGGGTTGCTCACAGGGCGCACGGCCTGCGTAGGGGCAACCGGGCGTGTCGCAATGGCCGCGCGCACGGCGGCGCTGGTCAGCCTCTTCCTCCTCGCGCCCATAGCCGCTGGCCTGCAGCGCCAGCATCTGCAGCCACGGGTCGTTGCGGGCCTGGAGCTGGTCGCGCCCGTACACCACGCTCGCGGCGGCGCCCTGCCAGGGGGCCAACTCGAGCGACAACAAGGCACTGGTGGCGGCCGCTCGCTCGCCCGCCCCCACACCTGGCTGCAGCACCAGCGCAAAAAGCCCGCTGGTGAGCGCCTGGCTGCGCCCCGCCAAAGCCGCCTGCAGCGTGCCCGATGGCGTGGGGCTGGAGGGTGACGAAGCGGCGGGCAAACTCTGCAGCCACGCAGCAGGCACCCGCAGCGTGGCGGTGAATGCGCGTGGCCCTTGTTCGGTGTGCAACAGGCCCTGGCCTACCAGCCAGGTTTGCAACGGGGGCAGGTCGGGGTCTGCAGGCAGGCCGCCAGCGTCCCCCAGCCCCGCGCCCCAGGGCTGCACCGCCACCACACGCTGGGGTGCGGCGGGGGTCAGTTGCTGCACCAGCGCATCCAACAAACCCCGCATGGCGGGCGACACCCCGCTGGCAGGCCACGCCGCACCCGTCACGCCCCCGGCACCCGCAGCAGCCAGGGTAGGGATGGCCGCTGGTGGCACCGCCACGCCCCGCCCTGGCGGGGTCGCCCCAGTGGGCGGCGCAGCGGCGGGGGTCTGGCCCTGCGCCTGCAGCGCTTGGCTGGCGCGGGGTGAGAGGCTGACACGATCCGCCAGCGTCGGGTCACTGGCGCCCTCGGGCAGCGGCGGGGGAGCCAAAGGGGTGGCGGGATTTGGCGCGGGTAAAGGTGGAACACCGCCCGCGGGGCCACCAGCGCCGGGCACCACTACGCCGGACGCCCCCTTGTCAGCGCCCAGCAGCATGTTTTGCCGCTGCAAAGCGGCTTCGGCCAGCGCCTGCGCCACGGCGGGCACAGGGCTGCGGGGGGGATCCATCTGGATGGACATGGTGGAGCGGTGAACAGTGGCGTGGCCCACCTGCGACCGGCGCCTGTGCAATGTGCAACCGCGCCTGGAGGTGGGAACTGAACGCATTCTGGCCCTGATCCGCCCCGGTGAACAGGGGGCCGGGGCAGTTCAGGCTGCGGGCAACCGTCCCGCCGATTCGCTATCAAATAAATAGCTGGTTGCGCTTATGGGTTGTGCGCTGGAGGCACTTTTTTCCTAAAACCTTCCAGCACTGACCCCAAGCACCTTAGACAGCGAGTGCAGGCTCTGCGGCTGCCGCAGGCGGCTGCGATTCGATGACCCGCGCCAGCAGCGCACCGCTATAGCGCGCAGGCAGCGGAATCCACACGCGCACCGGGCTGCCCTGGGCGACCTGCACGGGCTGGCCTTCCACGTTGCGCATTTCTTGCAGGCGCACGGTAGTGTTGCCGCTGGGGTGCACCACTTCGATGAGGTCGCCCACGGCAAAGTGGTTCTTGGTTTCCACCAGCACCCAGTCGCCCGACAGGCCCGCTTCGGCAATGCCCTCGGTGCCCAGCACCTCGCCCACGTACTGGCTGCGCTGGGTGACGGAGTGGCCGCTGAGGTAGTTCTGGTAGTCGTTGCTGGGGCGACGCTCCAGCAGGCCGCCGGTGTAGCCGCGGTTCGACAGGCCTTCCAGCTCGATCAGCAGCTCGGGGTTGAAGGGGCGGCCTGCCACGGCGTCGTCGATGGCGCGGCGGTACACCTGGGCGGTGCGGGCCACGTAGTACAGGCTCTTGGTGCGGCCTTCGATCTTGAGCGAATCCACGCCGATCTGCGTGAGGCGGGCCACATGCTCCACCGCACGCAGGTCCTTGCTGTTCATGATGTAGGTGCCGTGCTCGTCTTCCATGATGGGCATGAGCTGGCCGGGGCGGCCCGCTTCTTCGATCAGGTACACCTTGTCGGCCTTGGGGTGGCGCTGGCCGCTGCCGGTGGTGGAGAACGATTGCTCGGCCTTTTGCTGCGCGGCCTCGAAGTTGAAGTCGCCTTCCATCTTTTGCGCGATGGCTTCGCCCGTGGTGGGGTCGATGTCGGCGTCGTGCGTGGCGTAGTTCCAGCGGCAGGCGTTGGTGCAGGTGCCCTGGTTGGGGTCGCGGTGGTTGAAATAGCCGCTAAGCAAACACCGGCCCGAGTACGCAATGCACAGCGCGCCGTGCACGAACACTTCCAGCTCCATGTCGGGGCATTCCTGGCGGATTTTTTCGATCTCGTCCAGGCTGAGTTCGCGCGAGAGGATGATCCGCTCCACGCCCATCTTCTGCCAGAACTTCACCGCCGCCCAGTTGGTGGTGTTGGCCTGCACCGAGAGGTGCACCACTTGCTCGGGCCACTTCTCCTTGACCATCATGATCAGCCCCGCGTCGGCCATGATGAGCGCGTCGGGCTTGCAGTCAATCACGGGCTCGATGTCGCGCAGGTAGGTGCGGATCTTGTCGTTGTGCGCAATGAGGTTGCTGGTCACAAAGAACTTCTTGCCGCGTGCGTGGGCTTCGTCAATGCCTTGCTTGATCTGCTCCATGCGGAACTCGTTGTTGCGCGCGCGAAGCGAGTAGCGCGGCTGGCCGGCGTACACCGCGTCGGCGCCAAAGTCGTAGGCGGCGCGCATCTTGTCGAGCGAGCCAGCGGGCAGGAGGAGTTCGGGGGCTTTGAGCGTGGTCATGGGGTGGCCCAATCTAAAAATCGTCAGAGGTCAGGTTCAGCGCGGCATCAGCGGCAGGCCGCCGAGCATGCCCACGGCCTGCGCAGGAAGTTCTTCGGCATCAAACGCCTTGTCGCCATCGGCATCCGCCACGCCGTTGGGCACCAGGCCCTTGAAGTCAAACTGGCGCGTGTCCATGAAGTGCGAGGGCACCAGGTTGCGCAGCGCCACGGCCATGTTCTCGATGCGGCCGGGGTACAGCTGCTGCCAGTCGCGCAGCATCTGGCCGATCTGCTTGCGCTGCAGGTTCTCCTGGCTGCCGCACAGGGTGCAGGGGATGATGGGGAAGTTGCGGATCTCGGCCCAGCGCGTGAGGTCGCTTTCGGCCACATAGGCCAGGGGGCGGATGATGAGGTGGTCGCCCCGGTCGCTTTGCACCTTGGGCGGCATGCCCTTGAGCTTGCCGCCGAAGAACATGTTCAGGAAGAACGTCTGCAGCATGTCGTCGCGGTGGTGGCCCAGCGCGATCTTGGTGGCACCCAGCTCGTCGGCCACGCGGTACAGAATGCCCCGGCGCAGGCGGCTGCACAGGCTGCACATGGTCTTGCCCTCGGGGATGTGCTCTTTGACGACGCTGTAGGTGTCCTGCGTTTCGATGTGGAAGGGCACGCCCACCTTGGTCAGGTATTCGGGCAGCACATGGGCCGGAAAGCCCGGCTGCTTCTGGTCGAGGTTGACGGCGATCAGCTCAAACCGGTTGCCATTGCGTTGCTGCAGCATGCGCAGCACATCGAGCAAGCCATAGCTGTCTTTGCCGCCAGACACACACACCATCACCTTGTCGCCGTCCTCAATGAGGCCAAAGTCGCCAAGGGCCTGGGCCACCTGGCGCACCAGGCGCTTTTCGAGCTTGGTGGCTTCGCGTTCCAACGCAGCATCGGCAGCGGGCGTGGCTTCGTCCGCTTCAACAGGCAAGGCGGCGGCAGTGGGGGTTTCAGCAGTGGAGAGCATGGATCAAGGCGGTGGGGGCCAGCGAAGCACAAACAACAAGGTGCCGCCCATGCGGCACCCCGGACTGCCGCCACCCGTGAAGGCGCCTGCAGCAGCCCCCAGCGGCAAGGCCCTTTGGCCGGGGGATGGTAGCTATTATTTTGATAGCTATTAGCGCTTGCAGATCAAGCGCTGGGGCCGTATTTTCTTACAAACCCGGTTTTTCTCAAACTTCGGCCGGGTAAAACATCTTGCGCGCAGGCACTTTCTCGACCGCCTTGGCAATGGCGCCAATGTGGTCGGGCGTGGTGCCGCAGCAGCCGCCCACGATGTTGACCAGACCTTCGGCGGCAAATTCATGCACCAGACGGCTCGTCACCTCGGGCGTCTCGTCAAAGCCGGTATCGCTCATGGGGTTGGGCAAGCCAGCGTTGGGGTAGCAGCTGATGAAGGTGTCCTCGGCCACACGGTTCAGCTCCTGGATGTAGGGGCGCATCAGCGTGGCGCCCAGCGCGCAGTTCAGGCCAATGGCCAGGGGGCGCGCGTGGCGCACGCTGTGCCAGAAGGCCGTGACGGTCTGCCCGCTCAGGATGCGGCCGGAGGCGTCCGTCACCGTGCCGCTGATGATGAGGGGCAGGCGCTCGCCGCTCTTTTCAAAGAATTCGTCAATGGCAAACAGCGCGGCCTTGGCGTTCAGGGTGTCGAAGATGGTCTCGACCAGCAGCACGTCGGCGCCGCCTTCGACCAGCGCTTCGGTCTGCTCGTAGTAGGCAGCGCGCAGGGTTTCAAAGTCGATGTTGCGCGCGCCGGGGTCGTTCACATCGGGGCTGATGCTGGCCGTCTTGGGCGTGGGGCCGAGGGCTCCGGCGACGAATCGGGGCTTGTCGGGCGTCGAATACTTGTCGCAAGCTGCGCGCGCCAATTGGGCGGAGCGCAGGTTCATCTCGCGCGCCAGGTGGGCCATGTGGTAGTCCTCCTGCGCCACGGTGGTGGCGCCGAAGGTGTTGGTCTCGATCAGGTCGGCACCCGCAGCCAGGTAGCGCTCGTGGATGTCGCGGATCACATCGGGGCGCGTCAGGCTCAGCAACTCATTGTTGCCCTTGACATCGCGGGGAAAGTCCTTGAACCGGTCACCTGCACCGTCTGGCCCGGTGTAGCCCTCGCCCCGGTACTGGGCCTCACCCAGCTTGAAGCGCTGGATCATGGTGCCCATGGCACCGTCAAGGATGACGATGCGTTGGGCGAGGATGTCGGGCAGTTGGGCGGCGCGGGTGTAGTGAAGGGCTTGCATAGGGACGCTATTGTAGAAAGTGCACCCCAAAGGGCCTTGCATGTGGCTTTTTGCAGATTTTTTGCAATCCATTGCGCCGACGACACGGTTTGGCAAAGCAGATGCTTACGATTTCCCCATCACGCATCTACAGCCCACCGCCACATGCATACGAAGAAATCCGCCCCGTCCAGAAACACCACTGCGTCAACGTACGCAACGCGCTTGGTTGACATGCTGCGCCGCCTCAACCAAGGCGAGGCATTGCAGCCAGAAAAACTGGCCGCTGAGTACGAGGTGACCCTCCGCACCGTGCAGCGCGACCTGAATGAAAAGCTGGATTTTCTGGACCTGGAAGTCCAAAACGGCAGCTATCGCGTTGCGGCGTCCAAGCTGGGTTTGCTGTCGCTGCAAGACATCACACGCTTTGCAGAAATTGCGGGGCTGGAAGGCCTGTACCCGCAGTTGGACGACACATTGATCCGCCGCTGGCTGCAAACCAGCTACCAAAACGCCCTGCTGGTGCGTGGCCCCAGCTATGAAGACCTGAGTGGGCACGAAAACACCTTCAACCTGTTGCAGCAAGCTATCGACCGTTGCTGCACCGTCGGTTTTCGCTACCTCAAAACCGATGGCCCCAAGGTGACCCAGCGCCTCAAGCCCTACCAGCTCATCAACCACGACGGCATCTGGTACCTGGCTGCAGTCGATCAAGACAAGCTCAAGTGCTACACGCTCACCAAAATTGAAGCGCCCTTCTTCAACCAAGACGACCCCTTCACCCGTGACCCAGCCATCGACCAAACCCTGGCGGAAGAAGACAGCATCTGGCTGAACCTGCAAAAAACCGAAGTCGTCATCAAAGTGGCCGCCGAGGTGGCCACCTATTTCAAGCAGCGCAAACTCATCGCCGGGCAAAAAACCATCAAAGAGCTGGAGGACGGTGGCCTCATCCTGTCAGGGCAGATTGCACACCCCAACCAAATCTGGCCCACCGTTCGAGCGTGGATACCCCACGTCCGCATCATCAGCCCCGAAAGCCTGCAAGCCGATATGGAGCTGCAGCTCAAGGCCTACCTGAACCTCGCTTAAACGCCCGCCCCAGCGCCCGCTCAAGCGCCCGCAAACATCCCCATTACCCCGCCTGACAAGGAACCACGCCATGAACAACCAACCTTCGCCCCTGGAAACCCTGGCCGCCTTCGCCATCGTATTTGCAGCAGGTGTTGTGTCCACCGCCACGCTAGGCACCTACATCGGCCACCTGCGGCGCAAAGTGGCCAGCAGCCTGGGCCAGCGTAGCGTTGACGATGGATCTTGATTCAGGATGCAACCACCCAACCCGTTCACGCTGAGCCTGTCGAAGCGCCACACCAAGCTCGGCCCAGCGCAGCCCTGACGGGCACTCCAGGTGGAAAGATGCCAAATCAATAAGCCACAGCCCTGCCACATGGCGATGCGGATGACGCGGCAACAAGCCTGCTACCGACTCCACACCGCCTAGAAGGCAACCCGCCCAACACCACATTTTTGAACCTGTGCCCCCGCACAGGCAGGGCGAAGCCTTGCCTGCACACAAGAGCCAACGAACGCATTCACCACTGCCAACTGGAAACACACCATGTCTTACTGCAGAGCCTGCGGACACCAAATCCACGAATCCGCCCTGAGCTGCCCGCAATGCGGAGCCGTGCAAGCGCCCGGCCAGAACGCCCAACCAGCGCAATCCAATCACAGGCCAGATACCCCATTGCCCGGTACCCTGTGGCTACCCGTCCCCGCCCTGGTATGCAGCGCCATCCCGCTGTTAGCCCTGTTCGACCCCAACGGCTGGGACCAAGACCAGCTACTGGGCTCCTTCCTGTTCATCACCACGGCAACCGTGCTGGCCAGCGTCAGCCTGGCCAAGCAGACACGCGGCAAAGGCATGGCCATCGTTGCCCTGGTGATGGCCGCCATTGCACTGCTTGGCACCTGCGGCACCCGGCTTTGAAGGCACCCGCCGCATTACGCCCCAACCCATCTCAACCCTCGGAGCCACCATGGATCAAACCCCAGAAACCATCTCCAGCCAAATGACCTATTGCCATGGCTGCAGCAAACCCCTGCATATCACCGCTGTCGCCTGCCCCCAATGCGGCGCACCACAACGCCAAGGCCGGGCATCACCACCTAACACACAGCTGCCACCAGAGAAAAGCAAAGTTACCGCAGGCATTCTGGCCCTGCTGCTGGGCGGCATCGGCATCCACAAGTTCTACACCGGCGCATGGGGCTGGGGCATCGTCTACATCGTGCTGTGCCTCACCTACATCCCTGCCTTGGTGGCGCTGGTCGAGGGCATTCGCTACCTCACGCTGAAACAGCCAGAGTTCGCACAAAAGGCCGCGCGTATGGACGGACCGTTTGCCTTCTTGTGGTGATAAGCCAACCCCCACAAAAAAACCGCTCACCGCACCTGAAACCCGCCTCACGCCCGCTTAAACTTTAGAAACAATTGGCGTGAGGCTCCTTTTTAACGAGCCCATCAAATGTCTTTCAAACAACCTCTCACCCTGACTGTTGCCACACTCGCCACCCTGCTCAGCACAACGATCAACGCAGAAACCGTTGAAGGATTGCTCGAAAAAGGTGCCACCCACTCCGCACTCTTTTCCGTCAGCCCGGAATCTGGCGACTTGGTGGGATACGCCGTCAAAAACCAATCCCCCGCAGGCAAAGCCATCCTGAAAAATTGCCTTCCCGGCATGCTGTGTAAGGTTGAAAAATCCACCTTGCGCATATTGGATGAGACTTCAGCGCTCACTTTTTCAGAGCAACCCATGGGCTGGTACGAAATCACCAAAGCCCTAGGCCCCATCGGCGTCGAAACACTGGTACACGGCTACGAATCGGCCGTGAAAACCCGCTTTGGCACCGTAAGCGTGCGCGACGACGACAAAGCCCTCCTCTTTAAAGGCAAACCCGTGCAGCCCGCCATCGAAGGCAACAGCAACCTGCATATCGTCGCCCGCTACGAATGGGGCGCAGACGACGTATTGCTGCTGCAAGACACCGGCGGCAGCGCCTGCCTCGCGCAATTCCGCATCGTGCAACTCTCGGCCAAAGGCCTCAAAATATCGCCCGCCTTTGGCACCTGCTCCGACCTCATCTACCCCAGCTTCGATGCGAAAGCAGGCGTGACGGTGACGATGGTGGGGTTCGCCGGGCCGTTTGACAGCGCGGCTGCACAGAAGAAGGCGGGGATGAGCAAGGCGGTGTATCGGTGGGATGGCAAGGGGACGTTGATGGAGAACGGGCTGGTGGTGCGGTGAACCTGCACAAGCCCCTTCAAAGAAAAAAGCCATGCCCGTAGCGCCTCAGCCATCCACTTACTCATGCCCCAAATATCATTGGTCGCGAGGACACAACGACGCGGTGAGCCGTAATTCAATCCAAACATTTGGATACATTGCGGCGCGTACTAGCAGCTTGCGGCCTCTCAGCTCAAAACCATCGCAGGTCGGATGCAGGGTCGCACCGACGAGTCGCGGCCGGATCAAACTTCGGCCAACCAGTCAGCAAACTACAACGGGTATGCATGTCTAACACGAACAAAACCAATCAGCTCTATGACCAAGTGATGCAGCTGGTCGATCAGTCGCTTGCAGCAGTGCTCAAGAAAGACTCAGCGACCAGTAGCAATCAGGATATGGAAAGTGCGATCGCCAGCTCCAGAGTCTTGCTGGAAAAAATGCGCGACCGGACTAATAAAGACATACAGGAGCTGCGCGAGTTGTCCGAATGGGACACGTTCACCATCGCGTTCTACGGTGAGACGAACGCTGGCAAATCCACCCTGATCGAGACGCTTCGCATTCTGCTGGGCGATAGCGACAAGCTCTCCACGCAGCAGCAATTCAGGGATCTAGCCAAGGACCTGCGCGTGGATCCCGAGAACCTTGCGTCGCTCGAGCTGAGCATTCAGAAGCTGCAGGCTCAACTAGCAGACAGCCAACAACATGCCGACCAGATCACACAGCAGTTGGCGGGTGAGGAGCGGCATCAAGCGGCCAGCCTCGACATGCTGAGGGCCACCATCGAGCACAAGCGCAAACAGCTGAACTTTTGGCAGAAGCTGATGCGCATTTTCAAAAAACTGGACGAGGAGAAGGCCCTGCCGGAGCAGGAGCTGGAACTCGTGCAGCTCAAGGCCCGAAACCGGGCCAGACTGGAAGCCATCGCCACCGAGACCGGCAAGATCCAGGCCAAACTGACGGCCAAGACAGGCGAAAAGGTTAACGTGGAAAGCGCGTTCGCGCGACTGGTTCCGCTGCAGGATGGAAGCATCATCGGCAACGGGCGCTCAGACTTCACGCTTCAGTCGCATTCCTACCGCTTCGTGGCCGGAGGCCAGCAGTTCCAATTGATCGACGTGCCCGGCATAGAAGGCGACGAAAAGCAGGTGATGAACGCCATCGACTCGTCCGTCAAAAAAGCCCACGCGGTGTTCTACGTGACGCGCAACGCCACCCCGCCCGGCTCCGGCAGCGACGGACAGGAAGGCACTATCGACAAGATCAAACGTCAGCTGGGCAGGCAGACCGAAGTCTGGGCGATCTTCAACAAGAGCGCCACCAACCCGCAGGTTCTGCAAGGTCAGACCTTGATCAACCAGAACGATGCCGTCGGTCTGGCCGACATGGGCAAATCCTTGGCCGCTTCGCTGGGCACAGAAACCTACAAGGGACATGTCTGCGTCAGCGGCATGCCCGCCTTTCTGGCGGCTGCCACCTGTCTGGTTCCCAACAATCCCCATCTCAGAAACCGTGAAAAGTTCCTCGCATCGATGGGGCGCGATGAAATTCTCCAGCGCAGCGGCATGCATGCCTTCCTCCAGTTCCTGCGTTCGGATCTGTGCCAGAACTTTCAGACCAAGATCCGTGATGCCAATATAAAGAAAATTCGCAGTTGCCTTCAAGACGGCATCAGTCACCTACATCAGGCGCGAGACAACTTCGCCAAAGCTGCACAGAAGCTAGACGTGCAGCAGAAATCCGCCTCCTCTCAAATCGATGGACTGCTTTCAGGGACTGCGCAGAAGCTCAAGAGCGAATGCCATGACGAACTGAGCGGCAAGAAGTCCGCCATGCGCTCAGCAATCTATGACTACATCGAGAGCGACCAGAGCAACGACGATTTCAAGGAATACCTGACAGGTGAGATCGAGGCACTCAAGACCAGCGTCGGCCGGGATCTGGAAGCACGCTTCGCCACGGTATTCAAGTCATTCACCGATGAGGCCGAAACCATCATCCAGAAGAATCAGAATAACGTCAGCGAGATCTTGCACTACACGATCGATGACCCGTTCTCGTCGCTCAAACTGAGCTTCAACACCGACTTCACGATGAGCAATGGAGTCAACGTCGTGGGCCTGATCTCGACGCTGGGCGGTGCTGCGGCGCTGGTCTGGGCATCGTTCCTAGGGTCTAACCCGGTGGGTTGGACCACTGCGGCAGTGATCGGTGCGGTCGGTCTCGTGTTCAGTTTCTACAAGGCCGTGCGCAGCTTCTTTAGCAGCGACTACAAGAAGGAGCAGCAGCGCAAATCCGCTGACGAGAATATCGAGAAGGTGTTCGAGAAGCTCACGGAGATGCTGGACGGCAATCTCGAATCGGCGAGCGCCAAGATCGAGGAGGCGTTGCACTCAACCAAGACCCAGATGCGCATACCCTACGAACAGAGCCTCAACACCAAGGTGGCGCTGGAGGAAATCGCTGTCAAGATGGCCTCGCTGCGGGACAAGCTCGTCTCCAAGCCGGCCTCTACAGCAGCCCCCACGCCGACTACAGAAGCCGCAATCGCCTGAATACCGGAGCAACGTCACATGACCAGCGCAATTAATTCATTCGAACAGCAAAAACAGCAAGCCCTCAAAATTCTGTCCAAACTCAGCACATTCGTGCAGGAAGGAAGCAGTCTGGGCGTCCATGTCCATCCGGATCTCGTAATGAAGTTGGAGAAATCGGTGCGGGAAGCGACGGAGCAGAAGCTCAAGGTCGCCTTGATCGGGGGCTTCTCCGAAGGCAAGACATCGATCGCCGCCGCTTGGCTGGAGGAACTGGATCGCAAGAGCATGAACATCAGCCAGTCGGAGTCATCCAGCGAAGTTCATATCTACGAATACAAGGACCAACTGCAGATCATCGACACGCCCGGGCTTTTCGGCTTCAAGGAAAAAACCAATGCCACTAGCCAGGAAATCGAGAGATACAAAGACATCACAAAGCACTACGTGAGCGAAGCTCACCTGGTGCTGTATGTGATGAATTCCGCCAACCCGATAAAAGAAAGTCACGCGGAGGATCTGAAATGGCTTTTCCGAACGCTCAACTTACTGCCTCGCACCGTGTTCGTTCTCAGCCGTTTTGACGACGTTGCAGACGTGGCGGAGGAAACTGATTTTCAGGACAAATTTCTCATCAAGAAGAACTCGGTAATCAAGCGACTGAACGATGTGCTGGAACTGACTCCGCAGGAACAGAGCGATCTTTCTGTCGTCGCCGTCTCGGCAAATCCCTTCGACATGGGCGTCGACCACTGGTTGCGCAATCTGTCCGAATTCCGCAAACTCTCGCGCATCGGCGTGCTGCAGAGTGCTACTCAACAAAAGATTAAGCGCCATGGAGGACTGATCTCGCTGGCGAATGAAACCCAGAAATCCATCATCTCCGACATCATCACCCAACAACTGCCTGCCGCCAAGGAGGCATACGCTCTGCTGGCGGACGAAGCGCGGCGGATCACCGAGATCAAGCAAAGCCAGGCCCACGAACTGCAAAAAGTTCACGGCAACATCGGGCAAGCACAGACCCGACTTCGTGGTCGCCTGTTACGCTACTTCGAAGATCTGCAACTGCAAACCCGGAAAGTCGGGCTAGCAACCTTCAATGACTTCATGCACCGCGAGATTGGAAATGAAGGTTGCTTGGTGCAGCAGCGCATCCAGGAAATATTCAGCGAGGAAATCGGCAGCATCAACACCGATCTGTACCGCATACAGATGAACGTCAACAACGAGTTAAAGCATTACGACGACGTGTTGAACGCTATGAGCAAAAAGGGCGTCAAGTTCCTTTCACAACCGGGTTTCATCACTAAAGACAATATCCTACTGGCTCGCGATGGGCTAAATGCCGCCACGAAAATGGTGGGACTGGACGTCAGCAAGTATCTCAAGTTCAAACCCTGGGGTGCCACCAAGCTGGCGAACGGCCTCGGCAGCGCGGTGGCGTTTCTGGGCATAGCACTTGAGGTATGGGATAGCTACAAGGAACAGGAGCGTCAGGCACAGTTTGCCAAGGTGATCGAGGGCATGATTTCCAACTTCCAGGAGCAGTCCAAGGAAGTAATTCAGCTGATCGACGCATCTGACTTTGCCGACCGGTTCTTCCCAGCCTTCGTGACTCTCAAGCAGCAACTCAGCTCCATTGACCGTGAGATGGTCGCGCTGCATGAACGCCAAGTGGGGTTCAAGAGGTGGTACGACGACGGCACAGCCATCGACGCTGAGTTTCGCGAGATCAGCAGTCACGACGGAAATCATCAGGCAGCTTGGGAAAGCGTGCCGGAGATCGTGATAGACACCACGCCGATCATTAAAACCATCGAACCAAAGGCTCCGCCCGCAAAGCCTCAAACTGATACTGAACCGGCGAAAAACTCGCTCTGGTCCAGATTGTTCTCCTGATCTCACGGGGTCTTCTGCTACGCATTGAGCGAGGTGCGAGCGCTCATCGCGCTTGATTCTCGCGCTCTCGACACTCCTTGGGAAGATCATCCTTCACAAATGAAGCCGTAGCACCTTTTATTGTGATGGGTATTAGAAGCTGATCAGATCTGCAGAAGGCTGGGTCTGATGGACGTACAGCGAAGTGCCGCAAGCCGAGGCCGCGGGCAAGCCCATGGCAGCATTCGATTCGCTGATTGCTATGACGGCGCTGGAGCATGGCCTGGCCGTGGTGACACGCAACGTGAGCGACTTTGCCCACGCGCCCGCGGTGCAGATCAATCCTTGGGACACAGCACCGGGCGCACAATAAGCACCCCGCACCCACTACTTAGATAATCATTGAGCAGGCTTGAACCGCTCAGGCTGAGCTTGCCCCAGCGCTATGCAGGGCTTCGACAGGCTCATCCTGAACGGTTTTTCAGATTCAAAGATGCCGACCCCATCACCACCAGCAGGGGTACTGATTCGCTTGGAGCCAGTGAAGCCGTTGGGGCCAAGCAATGCACGCCCTGGCTTCGACAGGCTCAGCCCGAACGGACGGTGGGAGTGTGCTTGGCACCGCACAGTTTTTAAGCAAAATTGGCCTCTAGCGCTTATCAAATAATCGCTAACAGCTATCAAAATAAGAGCGATCCTTGTCCACCCGCGCACTGTTAGCACCGTCCCCTGCCCATGCCGTGTTGCAGGACGTCTTCGGCTACGAGCAGTTCCGCGGCCCGCAGCAGGCCATCGTCGAACATGTGATTGGCGGTGGCGACGCCTTGGTGCTCATGCCCACAGGCGGCGGCAAGAGCCTGTGCTACCAGGTGCCTGCCATCGTGCGCCAGCGGCAGGGCCAGGGCGTGACCATCGTGGTGTCGCCGCTGATCGCGCTGATGCACGACCAAGTGGGTGCGCTGCACGAAGCGGGGGTGGATGCGGCGTTTCTCAACTCCACGCTCGACTTTGACGCCACGCAAGACGTGGAATGGCGGCTGCAAACCGGCCAGATCACGCTGCTGTATGCCGCGCCCGAGCGGCTGAACACGCCGCGCTTTCTGGGCCTGCTCGACAGCCTGTACGACAGCGGCAACCTGTCACTGTTCGCCATCGACGAAGCGCATTGCGTGAGCCAGTGGGGCCATGACTTCCGCCCCGAGTACCGGGCGCTCACGCTGCTGCACGAGCGCTACCCGCAGGTGCCGCGCATTGCGCTCACGGCCACGGCCGATGCCCTCACGCGCGAGGACATCATCGAGCGGCTGCAGTTGCAGGATGCACGCCTGTTCATCAGCAGCTTTGACCGCCCCAACATCCGCTACACCATCGTCGAAAAGAAGGACGCCACCACGCAACTGCTGCGCTTCATCGAACGCGAGCATTCGGGCGAGGCGGGCGTGGTGTATTGCCAGTCGCGCAAGCGCGTGGAGGAACTGGCGGCCACGCTGCAGGATGCGGGCATCAACGCCCTGCCCTACCACGCGGGGCTGGACACCAAGGTGCGCCAGAACCACCAGGACCGCTTTCTGCGCGAGGAAGGCATCGTGATGGTGGCGACGATTGCGTTTGGCATGGGCATCGACAAGCCCGATGTGCGCTTTGTGGCGCATGTGGACATGCCCAAGAACATCGAAGGCTACTACCAGGAAACCGGCCGCGCGGGCCGTGACGGGCTGAACGCGGATGCCTGGATGGCCTACGGCCTGCAGGACGTGATGAACCAGCGCCGCATGATCGACGAGAGCCCGGCGGGTGAGGAGTTCAAGCAGGCGTTGCGCGGCAAGCTCGATGCCCTGCTGGCCCTGGCCGAAGCCACCGACTGCCGCCGCGTGCGGCTGCTGGCCTACTTTGGCGAAGCCTCCACGCCCTGCGGCAATTGCGACAACTGCCTGAACCCACCCGCCGTGTGGGATGCCACGGACGCCGCACGCAAGCTCCTGTCCACCATCTACCGCGTGCACCAGGCCAGCGGCATCGGCTTTGGTGCGGGGCACATCATGGACATCTTGCGGGGCAAGAAGACGGACAAGGTGGCGCAGTTCGGGCACGACAAGCTCTCCACCTTCGGCATTGGCGCGGACCTGACCGAGCCGCAACTGCGCGGCGTGCTGCGCCAGCTGATTGCCACCGGGGCTGTCGGCCTGCAGAAGGTGATGCTGGACAGCGGCATGAGTTTTGACACGCTGTGCCTCACCGACGGCTCACGCGCCGTGCTCAAGGGCGAGGTGCCGGTGCAACTGCGCGAATCCGTATCGGCCGCCGCGCCCAAGCGCACGCGCAAGAGCAGCGCCCCACCAGCCGCCGCCGCCAACCTGGGGCCCGACGCGCAGGTGCGCTTCATCAACCTCAAGGCCTGGCGCGCCGAAGTGGCCCGCGAACACAACCTGCCCGCCTACGTCATCTTCCACGATGCCACGCTGGCAGCCATTGCCGAGCGCAACCCCGCTTCGCTGGACGACCTGCAGGGCATCAGCGGCATGGGCGCGAAGAAACTGGAAGCGTATGGTTCTGAAGTGCTGCGGGTGTGCGCGGCAGCGGCCCAATGAAACAAGCACCCACCATGAAAAAGAGGCGCTGCAAGCAGCGCCTCTCAGGCTG
Organism: Acidovorax sp. IB03; assembly: GCF_016406015.1. NCBI lineage: Bacteria > Pseudomonadati > Pseudomonadota > Betaproteobacteria > Burkholderiales > Comamonadaceae > Acidovorax > Acidovorax sp. IB03. Next base: position 15,586 of record NZ_JAEFCH010000044.1, read on the forward strand.
ACAACTCGACGTTGAGGGCCCGTAGGCCCTCAACGTGCACAGCTTATCGTCAGCCCAGCACGGCCTTCAGTGCGTTGTTGAACGTCTGGCTGGGGCGCATGATCGCGTCCAGCTTGGCCGTATCGGGCAGGTAGTAGCCGCCGATATCGACAGGCTTGCCTTGTACGGCGTTCAGCTCGTCTACGATCTTCTGCTCGTCGGCAGCCAGCTGCTTGGCCAAAGGTGCGAACTTGGCGGCCAGTTCGGCGTCCTCGGTCTGCGCGGCCAGCTCTTGTGCCCAGTACAGGGCCAGGTAGAACTGGCTGCCGCGGTTGTCCAGCTGGCCGGTCTTGGGGCTGGGGTTCTTGTTGTTGTCCAGCAGCTTGCCGGTGGCGGCATCCAGCGTCTTGGCCAGGACCTTGGCCTTGGCGTTGCCGGTCTTGATGCCGAGGTCTTCCAGCGACACGGCCAGTGCCAGGAATTCACCCAGACTGTCCCAGCGCAGGTGGTTTTCTTCCACCAATTGCTGCACGTGCTTCGGAGCCGAGCCGCCGGCACCGGTTTCGTACATGCCGCCACCAGCCATCAAAGGCACGATGGACAGCATCTTGGCCGAGGTGCCCAGTTCCATGATGGGGAACAGGTCGGTCAGGTAGTCGCGCAGGATGTTGCCGGTGGCGCTGATGGTGTCCAGGCCACGGATCACGCGCTCGAGCGTGTAGCGCATTGCACGCACCTGGCTCATGATCTGGATGTCCAGGCCGGTGGTGTCGTGCTCGTGCAGGTACATCTTGACCTTGGTGATGAGCTGCGCCTCGTGCGGACGGTACGAGTCGAGCCAGAACACCACGGGCATGCCGGAGTTGCGGGCGCGGTTCACGGCCAGCTTCACCCAGTCGCGGATCGCGGCGTCCTTGGTCTGGCACATGCGCCAGATGTCGCCTTGCTCCACGTTCTGGCTCAGCAGCACTTCGCCGGTGGCCAGGTCGGTGATGTTGGCCACGCCGTCTTCGGGGATCTCGAAGGTCTTGTCGTGGCTGCCGTATTCCTCGGCCTGCTGGGCCATCAGGCCCACGTTGGGCACGGTGCCCATGGTCTTGGGGTCGAACGCGCCGTGCCACTTGCAGAAGTTGATCATCTCCTGGTAGATGCGGGCAAAGGTCGATTCCGGCATCACGGCCTTCACGTCCTTGAGGCGGCCGTTGGCGTCCCACATCTTGCCGCCGTTGCGGATCATGGCGGGCATGGAGGCGTCGACGATGATGTCGTTGGGCGAGTGGAAGTTGGTGATGCCCTTGGCCGAGTCCACCATCGCCAGCTCGGGGCGGTGCTCATGGCAGGCGTGCAGATCGCGCTTGATCTCTTCCTGCTTGGACTGCGGCAGCGTGGCGATCTTGTTGTACAGATCGACCATGCCGTTGTTGACGTTGACGCCCAGTTCCTCGAACAGCTTGCCGTGCTTCTCGAACGCTTCCTTGTAGAAGATCTTGACGCAGTGGCCGAACACGATGGGGTGCGAGACCTTCATCATGGTGGCCTTCACGTGCAGCGAGAACATCACGCCGGTCTTGCGTGCGTCTTCGATTTCCTTTTCGTAGAAGGCCAGCAGCGCCTTCTTGCTCATGAACATGCTGTCGATCACTTCGCGGTCGAGCAGGCTGACCTTGGGCTTCAGGATGATGGTCTTGCCGCTCTTGGTGATCAGCTCCATCTTCACGTCACGGGCGCGGTCCAGGGTCATGGACTTTTCGCCGTGGTAGAAGTCGCCAGCGTGCATGTGCGAGACGTGCGAGCGCGAAGCCTGGCTCCACTCGGCCATGCTGTGGGGGTTCTTGCGGGCGTATTCCTTGACGGCCTTGGGGGCGCGGCGGTCGGAGTTGCCTTCACGCAGCACGGGGTTCACGGCAGAGCCGATGCACTTGCCGTAGCGGGCCTTGATTTCCTTCTCTTTGTCGTCCTTGGGCTGGTCGGGGTAGTCGGGCAGCGCATAGCCCTTGGACTGCAGCTCGGCAATGGCCGCCTTGAGCTGAGACACCGAAGCAGAGATGTTGGGCAGCTTGATGATGTTGGCATCAGGCTGCAGGGTCTTCTTGCCCAGTTCGGCCAGCGTGTTGGGCACGCGCTGTTCTTCCTTCAGGTACTCCGGAAACTCCCCCAGCACCCGTGCTGCGACCGAGATGTCGCTCTCGGTCACGTTGATACCCGCCGGGGCCGTAAAGCTGCGAACGATGGGCAGGAAAGACGCAGTGGCCAGGCGTGGCGCTTCGTCTGTCAGGGTGTAGATGATGGAGGGTTGCTGTGTACTCATGACTTGTCTCGAGGAACAGGAGTGGAAAAGCCACCGGCCCGCAAAACAGACCAGCGACAGCGATCAAATTCGAATGGTCTCCGATTCTGCTTGCGCCGGGCTGTCTAAATGCCCTTTTTTTGCAATGGATTCTCATAATGCAAAAAAACAGCCATCGGAGGCCAGTTTTTTTACCCAACAGCCCCTCTTTGGCCGCCCCGAACCTCAAAACGCGGGATTTGCGCCCCCACCGGGGCCGCCACGGTCGAGGGCGTCACATCGGGCGCGCCGGGGACACGGCGGCAAACCTGCACGGCCCAGTGGCGCACGCCCTGGCCAGCCAGCTGGTCGCCCAGGGCCTGAAGTTCTTGCGCCTCATACAGCCCGGCGTGCCAGGTGGTGCGGCATTCAAACGCGACGGGGCTGGCCTGCAAAAGGGTCAGCGATTCAAACGCACGGGCACCGCTGCCCGGCACGCCGGTGATGTCGGCATAGCGGTGCTCTGGGCCTTTGATGTCGAGCCCCACCCAGTCGAGCAGGGGCAGCACAGCGGCCAGGCGCTCGGGGTACATGCCGCCGGTGTGCAGGGCCGTGGCAAAGCCCAGGGCGCGCACTTCTTCCAGCGCCTGCGGCAGGCCCGCTTGCAGGGTGGGCTCTCCGCCCGAGAACACCACGCCGTCCAGCAAGCCCTGGCGCTTGCGCAAGAAGGCCAGCACCTGCGGCCAGTCCATCTCGGCGGGCGTGGTGGCGTCGAGCAGTTCGGGGTTGTGGCAATAGCTGCAGCGCCAGGGGCAGCCCTGGCAATACAGCACGGCCGCCAGCCGACCGGGGAAGTCGATGGTGGTCAGCGGCGTGATGCCGCCAATGCGCAGCGTGTGGGCCGGGGCAGGGCTGGGGTTAGCGGGCACAGCCGCGCTCGCTGAAGAACTGGCGCTCGTGGTGCTCGCCCTGCTTGCCCGTGTTGAAGCTGGCCACGGGGCGGTGGTAACCCATCACGCGGGTCCACACCTCGCAGGGCTGGCGTTCGGCGTCGGTCAACTGCACGGCGGCGGCCAGGGCGGTGTTCTCGGTGGTGGAAACGTGGGTCATGGCAAAACTCCTTGGTGGGTGGTTGGGAATCAGGTTGCTTCAAAAACAATAGCTGCTAGCGCTTGATAGATAAGCGCTGGAGCCCTGTTTGGCTTGTACTACGCTGCCAGCTGCGCACGCTTGGCGGCCAGCCGCTCTTCATCGCAGCGCGGGCAGAACGGGTGCTCGCCCGCCAGGTAGCCGTGCGTGGGGCAGATGGAGAACGTGGGCGTGACGGTGATGTAGGGCAGGCGAAAGTTCGTCAGCGCCCGTTTCACCAGCTCGCGGCAGGCGGCGCCGCTGGACAGGCGCTCGCCCATGTACAGGTGCAGCACCGTGCCGCCGGTGTACTTGGACTGCAGCGCCTCTTGCCGCATCAGCGCCTCGAACGGGTCGTCCGTGAAGCCCACGGGCAGTTGGGACGAGTTGGTGTAGTACGGCTGCTCGGCCGTGCCCGCCTGCAGGATGGCGGGCCAGCGCTTTTTGTCTTCCTTGGCAAAGCGGTAGGTGGTGCCTTCGGCGGGCGTGGCCTCCAGGTTGTAGAGGTGGCCGGTTTCTTCCTGGAACTGCGTCATGCGCTCGCGCACGTGGTCGAGCAGGCGCAGGGCCAGCGCGTGGCCAAAGTCGCTGGTGATGTCTTCGCGGCCGTGGGTGAAGTTGCGCACCATCTCGTTGATGCCGTTCACGCCCAGCGTGCTGAAGTGGTTGCGCAGCGTGCCCAGATACCGCTTGGTGTAGGGGAACAGGCCCTGGTCCATCAAGCGCTGGATGAGCTTGCGCTTGGTCTCCAGGCTTTGCTTGCCCAGTTCCATCAGGCGGTCCAGCGCGGCAAACAGGCCCGCTTCATCGCCCGCGTGCTGGTAGCCCAGGCGCGCGCAGTTGATGGTGACCACGCCCAGACTGCCCGTCTGCTCGGCGCTGCCGAACAGGCCGTTGCCGCGCTTGAGCAGTTCACGCAAATCCAGCTGCAGGCGGCAGCACATGGAACGCACCATGTTCGGCTCCAGCTCGGAATTGATGAAGTTCTGGAAGTACGGCAAGCCGTACTTGGCCGTCATGTCGAACAGCAGCTGCGCGTTCTCGCTCTCCCACGGAAAGTCTTTGGTGATGTTGTACGTGGGGATCGGGAAGGTGAACACGCGGCCCTTGGCGTCGCCCGTGGTCATCACGTCGATGTAGGCACGGTTGATGAGGTCCATCTCGGCCTGCAAATCGCCGTAGGCGAAGGGCATTTCATCGCCAGCAATCACGGGCACCTGCTCGCGCAGGTCTTCGGGGCAGGTCCAATCAAAGGTGAGGTTGGTGAACGGCGTCTGCGTGCCCCAGCGCGAGGGCACGTTGAGGTTGTAGACCAGCTCCTGGATGCACTGGCGCACGGCGGCGTAGTCCATACCGTCCTTGCGCACAAACGGCGCCATGTAGGTGTCGAACGACGAGAACGCCTGCGCGCCCGCCCACTCGTTCTGCAGCGTGCCCAGGAAGTTCACGATCTGCCCCACAGCGGAGGACATGTGTTTGGGTGGCCCAGCCTCCACCTTGCCGGGCACGCCGTTCAGGCCCTCGTGCAACAGTGTGCGCAGCGACCAGCCCGCGCAGTAGCCGCTGAGCATGTCAAGGTCATGGATGTGGAGGTCGCCATTGCGGTGCGCATCGCCGATCTCGGGCGTGTAGACGTGCGACAGCCAGTAGTTGGCCGTGACTTTGCCCGCCACGTTCAGGATCAGCCCGCCCAGCGAATAGCCCTGGTTGGCGTTGGCATTCACGCGCCAGTCGGCACGGGTGAGGTATTCGTTGATGGAGCTTTCCACATCCACCAGCGTCTGCCTGTCGGCGCGTAGCGTGGCGTGCTGCTCGCGGTAGACGATGTAGGCGCGCGCCGTGGCCAGGTGGTTGGCGGCAATCAGGGTCTGCTCGGCCACGTCCTGGATCTGCTCCACCGTGGGCGCTTCGCCATGAAAGCGGTGGATCAGCACCTTGGTGACCTGCGCGGTGAGCAACGCGGCTTCTTCAGCGCCATATTCCCCCGAGGCCTGGCCTGCGCTGGCCAGTGCGGCGCGGATGCGTTCTGCGTCAAAAGGAACGCGCTGACCGCTGCGCAAAACGACCTCGCGGGGCAAGGTGACAAGGGTGGATGCCATGGGTTCGACCAATCTACGAGATGGAGTAAAAACACTACCTATGGTGTCCACGATACCCACCAAACACTATAGGTAGTTTGATAAAACACAAACGCACCGGTAAGCAGGGGTAAAAAAACCGGCCCACAGGCCGGCAACAGCAAGGCGCGCAGGCGCAGCGCGGTCAGGCGTGCGCGGCCTCTTGCTCCTCGATGCGGGGGTAGAAATCACGGTCTTCGCGCTGCATGCGTTCGTACACCTTGCGCAACACCACGTTGGCTTCGGCGCGGAAGCCCTTTTCGTCGGTGCGCAGGCTTTCGGCCGTGTTCCAGCGGTGCGCAAAGGCGTCGTAGGCGCTGGCGATCGGGCCCATGTCGCTTTGACTATGTCGCTTTGATACTGGCGGCCCATGCGCGCCAGGCTGGCGTTGCCGCTGCGCTGCAGGGCGGGGTACAGCGCCTGGTCTTCCACCGCAAGATGCAGCTTGATGGTGCTGCTCATAGCAACGATGCGCTGCGCGATTTCGGCCGCATTGCGCTCCACCCCGGCGTGGGTCAACTGCCGCAGCAGATCGATGCTGCGCAGGATGTCGAGATGCTGGTGCTTGAATTTGTCGATGTTCACGGAAGGACTCCTGGGGTGTTGAAACGGGCACGGCGGGTGGTGCGCCAAAGCGCACGCGCCACACCGATGGGACACCCTTGCATCGCAAACTTCAGGCCACCGCACCATGCGTTATGAATCAGAGGCTTGCAGGCATCACGGTCATTTTCACCATCACTATTCATGGTTCAAGATACCCATCCATGGTGATAAATACCCTGGCTGTGGAAGCCGTCTTTGCCGACCTGGTGACCGAGCAGCCGCAAGCCGTGCGCCTGCAGCGCCAGTGCATCCAGGCCGCCCTCGCCCGCCACGGCGGTAACCGGGCGGGCGCCGCCCGCGAGCTGGACATCGACGCGTGCAACCTGCACAAGCTGGCGCGCCGCCTTGCGCTGAAAAATTAGCTATTAAAAACATAGCTGCTGGCGCTTTCTGCATAAGCGCTGCAGACCATTTTTCTTCAAACTTCCGCCCCCCGTAAGATGGCCCCGCCATGATCGACCAACGCCATCGCCAGAACCTCAATGCCTGGCGCGACAGCGGCGCGGTGCAGCTGGCGCCCGTCACCATGCTGCTGGGCAGCAACTCGTCGGGCAAGTCCACGTTGCTGCAGAGCCTGCTGCTGCTCAAGCAGACCGTGGCTTCGCCCGACCGCACCATCCACCTGAACCTGGGCGGGGACGAAGCCAACGACTAATTTCACTTTGGCGGCTTTGATGCGGTGCTGGCACGCGGCGCAGCCGCGCCGTGGCCATCCAGGCGCTGGAACTGGCCACCGTGGCGCGGCGCTTTCGGGCCGTGCGGCGCGAGCGCGACTATGTGTGGAACAAGACCGCGCCAGGGGATGTGGGCAGCGACGGCCGCCAGGCCATCGACGCACTGCTGGCCAACGCCCTGCTGCCGTCCGAGCACCAGGGCAGCGTGCTGCGCAGCGTGTCGCACTGGCCGCAGCGCATGACCGACCTGGCCGACCGCAAGATGGTGGCCGCCGCCCTGGCCGCGCTGGACGCGGGCCACGCCACCCGGATCACCAACGCCGCCGACACCGACTGGATCGACTGCCAGCAGGCCCTGCAAGCCGTGGGGCTGAAGGTGGAAAACCTGCTGCCCGACTGGCTGCAGGCACGCTGGCGCCAGAAACACCCGCCCGTGCGGCGCGCAAAAATAAGAGGATCTATGCCCGATTTCTTCCGCTTCCCCCACACCCCCCACATCGCCTGGCTGGCCACGGGCGCGCCGCGCGACGACGCAACGCCTGGGCCGCAGAGATGGGCTTCAAGACCGTGCCGCGCCTGTACGCAGGCGAAGTCACACTGGACCAGCTGCGCGACTGGGTGCACGCCCACGACAGCCAGTTCCGCCAGGGCCACCTCGAAGGCATCGTGGTGCGGCGCGAGAACGCCGACTGGCTGGAAAACCGCGCAAAACTGGTTCGTGCAGACTTCACGCAGACCATCGAAGCGCACTGGAAGAGCCGGGCGCTGGAGTGGAACCGGGTGGTGTGAGCGACAAGACGCCGCTGATGCACACGGCGCGGTGATTGACATCAAAATGGCTTCTAGCGCTTATGCAGCAAGCGCCAGCAGCTATCATTTTTGAAAAAACCGCCACGCACGGCGTGTGCCCGCCGCCCGTGCGCAGATCAGCCCGTGGCGGCAGGGCCAGGCGCACACTGGATCCGGTTGCGGCCCTCTTCCTTGGCCCGGTACATTGCCGCGTCGGCCCGGTCAATCACTGCGTTCTGGCTTTCGTCACGCCCACGGAAGACCGCCACGCCAATGCTGGCGGTGCATTCATGCCGGATGGACGGGGCGGAGGGCGCGGACTGCAGCACGTAGGGCTCGGCCAGGCGGGTGCGGATCTTCTCCGCGATGGCGACCGCCTGTTCGGCGGCCTCGCCGGGCTGCGTGCTCAGTTCGCACAGCAGCACAACGAACTCGTCACCGCCAAAGCGGGCCACGGTGTCGGCTTCGCGCACGCAGGCTTTCAGGCGCTCGGCCACTTCGATCAGCAGCAGGTCGCCCACACCGTGGCCATAGGTGTCGTTGAGGGGTTTGAAGTTGTCGAGGTCGAGGAACAACAGGGCGCCATGGCGCTGGCTGCGTTTGCTGGCCGACATGGCCTGCTCCAGGTGGTCCAGCATCAGGCGGCGGTTGGCCAGGTGGGTCAGAGGGTCGTGGAAGGCGAGCTGGTGGACCTGTTCTTCCAGGCGCTTGCGCTCGGTGATCTCGCGGGTGATGCCGTGGTAGCCGATGATCTCGCCCTGCGCGTTGCGGTCGGGCTTGGACAGCACCTCTCCCCAGATCAGGCGGCCGTCCTTGCAGCGGTGCTGCACCTCGAAGTTCAGAAACCCGACCGGCGTGCCGGACGCCTCTTCCTGCACGCGGCGCGCGATCATGGCTTTGAGCACGGCCACGCCTTCTTCGTTGAACATGTCAAACACATGGCGGCCCACCACCTCGTCGGCCCGAAAGCCGCGCAGGCGTTCGTCTGCCGGGCTGATGTAGGTGAGGACGAGCTGGCTGTCCGTGCGCCAGAGCACGTCCTGTGCGTCTTCGGTGAGCAGGCGGTACAGGGCCTGGCTTTCTTGCAACGCCTGGGTGCGCTCGGCCACCAGGGCCTGCAATGCACTGTTTTGCTCCTTCAGACTTTGGAGGGGGAACACCTCACCATCCTGCACGCTTTGGTACGGGATGGAATAGCTGCAGTGCGCGATCAGCCACTCGGCACCTTCCAGACGGAAGATCAGCACCAGCCGCGCCACCTCCTTGGCAAGTTGATGCACGCCATTGGGCAGGTGGATGTGGAAGCAGGCGGTTGCGACAACGACGTCGTTGCACAGGTCCTGCAGCGCAAGGTCGAGCATTTCGATGCGGATGCGGCCCGGCACCTGCGCAAAGTCCTGTCGGGTGATGCGCACCCATTCCTCGCGGTCACGGATCAGCCGGCTGTCGCTGCCGGGGTAGCCGGTGACGCTCTGGCTGAAGCGCGCGGTGAGCCGGTCATCCCGTGCGGCGTACATCTCGATGTAATCGTCGAACAACTCGCGGATCTCACGCTGGCGTTCTGGGTGCATGGTCTAAAAAATCCTGGCGCTGGGGCTTTTTCCGGGACAGCGGCCCTGGCTGCTGCAATGTCTCGCGACTATACGCTTTGTTACATTACATCGCTACCCGCCAGTGCGATGAATGTGTGCGTGAGGCGCGTACCGCAAAAATGGATCTCGCCGTGCAACATTTATTGCCACAATGCCGCACATGATCACCCTTCAAGACATCCAGGATGCCGCACTGCGCCTACAAGGCCAGGTGCTGGACACGCCGTGCGTGGAATCCCGAACGCTCTCGCAGATCGTGGGCGCGCAGGTGTTCCTCAAGTTCGAGAACCTGCAGTTCACCGCCTCGTTCAAGGAGCGCGGGGCCTGCAACAAGCTCACGCTGCTCACGGCCGAAGAGCGATCGCATGGCGTGGTCGCCATGAGCGCGGGCAACCACGCGCAGGGGGTGGCCTACCACGCGCAACGCCTGGGCTTGCGCGCCGTCATCGTGATGCCGCGTTTCACGCCGGGCGTGAAAGTGGAGCGCACGCGGGGCTTTGGCGCCGAGGTGGTGCTGCACGGCGACACGCTGGAAGAGGCCCGCGCCCACGCCTACATGCTGTCTGACACGCAGGGCCTGACCTTTGTGCATCCCTACGACGACGAGGCGGTGGCAGCGGGCCAGGGCACGCTGGGGCTGGAGATGCTGCAGGCCGTGCCCGACCTGGACACGCTGGTCATCGCCGTGGGCGGCGGCGGGCTGATTTCGGGCGTGGCCACAGCCGCCAAAGCGATCAAGCCGGGCATTGAGATCATCGGCGTGCAGACTGCGCGCTTTCCGGCCATGGTCAACGCGGTGAAGGGCACGCACCACCCGCAGGGCACATCAACCATCGCCGAGGGCATTGCCGTGGGCACGCCGGGCAAGATCACGCAGGAAATCGTCAAGCGCCTGGTGGATGACCTGGTGCTGGTGGACGAGGGCGACATTGAGCAGGCCGTGCTGATGCTGCTCGAAATTGAGAAAACCCTGGTGGAAGGCGCGGGCGCCGCAGGGCTGGCAGCGCTGCTGCGCTACCCCGAACGCTTCCAGGGCAAGCGCGTGGGCCTGGTGCTGTGCGGCGGCAACATCGACCCACTGCTGCTGGCGGCCATCATCGAGCGCGGCATGGTGCGCTCGGGGCGCCTGGCGCGCATCAAGGTCAGCGCACGCGATGTGCCCGGCGTGCTGGCGCGCATCACCGCCACGGTGGCCGACGCAGGCGCCAACATCGAGGAAGTACACCACCAGCGCGCCTTCACCATGCTGGCCGCACAGAATGTGGAAATTGAGCTGGTGCTGCAAACGCGGGGCAAATCCCACGTCGAGCAGGTGCTGGACCAGTTGCGCACCGCCGGCATGGAAGCCGCGCTCATGTGAGCGCCACGCGGCACAACGCAACCCCGTGGCAGAACCGCTAGAATCGGCCAACTTTCAGCATTGGAGCAATCACCATGTCGGATCACACCTCGCACAACTCTTCCGAGCCATCGTCTGACCCCGTGGAAAACGTGGTCTCCGCCATGCCCGTGGTGCTCCCCGTGGTGGGCGGCATCATGATGTTCCTGCTGGCATTCATTGCCGTGAAGATGGCCTGAGGCATTGCCCACGCCCATCCCACAAGCCCCGCACTGCGGGGCTTTTTTTTCGTCTGCACCCCGCTTTTTCAGAAGGATTCCCCCCATGCGCTCTGGCCATGCCCTCGTCTTGTTTTCTGGCGGACAAGACTCCACCACCTGCCTAGCCTGGGCGCTGAGCCAGTTTGCACATGTGGAGACCATCGGCTTTGACTACGGCCAGCGCCACCATGTGGAACTGCAGGCGCGCCACGCAGTGCTCGAAGCCATGCGGAGCCAGTTCCCGCAGTGGAGCAGCAAGCTCGGCGACGACCATATGCTGGATCTGAGCGTGCTCGGCCACATCAGCGACACGGCCCTGACCAGCGAGACCGAAATCCAGATGACCGCTGCAGGCCTGCCCAACACCTTCGTGCCGGGCCGCAACCTGCTGTTCTTCCAGCTGGCGGCGGCCGTGGGCTACCGGCGCGGCCTGCACACCCTGGTGGGCGGCATGTGCGAGACCGATTTCTCTGGCTACCCCGACTGCCGGGACGATACCCTCAAGGCCTTGCAGGTGGCGGTGTCGCTCGGCATGGGCCAGCGCTTCACCATCGAGACCCCGCTGATGTGGCTGGACAAATCCCAGACCTGGGACCTGGCTCGCACCCTGGGCGGCGACGCGCTGGTGGACATCGTGCTGGAGCAATCCCACACCTGCTACCACGGGGTGCGCGAAGAGCGCCACGCCTGGGGCTACGGCTGCGGCACCTGCCCCGCATGCGCCCTGCGCAAGGCCGGATTTGAGCGATGGAACGCCACTCTGGCCCGCTGATCAAGACAAGGACCTGCTGGGGTGGCAGCAATCATGATGCATAACCCCATGCAATTTTTGCATTGTTTTGACCCGAGTCTGACAGACAAATTGGCGGCAGATTCATAAAATCGTCATCCCAGCCGACCCGCGGAATGCGTGGAGACGCCTCCAACCCGTGGGGCCTTCGCATGTTCTGCCCGCCGACTGAGCACAGGCGCAGGGCCTGCAAGTGCTTGTGAAGGCGGCATTTGCGGAGCTCTCCGTCGAAAAGCCGTTTTTTCAAAGGCAGCGCTCAGCATCGCAATTGCGCCAGGTCTTTGCCGTCGTGAACCGCCCGGTTCGCTTCCTTTGGAAAACCGTTTTTTCAACTTAGGAAGCTCCCGATGAACGCACCCACCATGCAGGGCCTGAACCTCAACGCCCCCGCTTACGTCAAAAACCCGCGCCTGCTGGCCTGGGTGGCCGATATGGCAGCCCTGTGCAAGCCCGACAGCATCTACTGGTGCGACGGCTCCAAGGAAGAGTACGACCGCCTGTGCGACCAACTGGTGCAGGCTGGCACCTTCAAGAAGCTCAACCCTGCCAAGCGCCCCGGCAGCTTCCTGGCCTGGTCTGACCCATCGGACGTGGCCCGAGTGGAAGACCGCACCTACATCTGCTCGGCCAAGAAGGAAGATGCAGGCCCCACCAACAACTGGATGGACCCTGCTGAAATGCGCGCCACGCTGCAGCCGCTGTTCGACGGCTGCATGAAGGGCCGCACCATGTACGTGGTGCCCTTCAGCATGGGCCCGCTGGGCAGCCACATCGCCCACATTGGCGTGGAACTGACCGACAGCGCCTACGTGGCCGTGAACCAGCGCCTGATGACCCGCATGGGTAAGGCTGTGTACGACGTGCTCGGCGTGGACGGCGAGTTCGTGCCCTGCATGCACACCGTGGGCGCGCCCCTGGCCACAGGCGAGAAAGACACCACGAGCTGGCCTTGCAACCCCAAGGTGAAGTACATCGTGCACTACCCCGAAACGCGCGAAATCTGGTCGTATGGCTCGGGCTACGGCGGCAATGCGCTGCTGGGTAAAAAGTGCCTGGCCCTGCGCATCGCCTCCACCATGGGCCGCGACCAAGGCTGGCTGGCCGAGCACATGCTGATCCTGGGCGTCACCAACCCCGAAGGCAAGAAGTACCACGTGGCAGCCGCCTTCCCCAGCGCCTGCGGCAAGACCAACTTCTCGATGCTGGTGCCGCCCGAGGCCGGCTTTGCGGGCTGGAAGGTCACGACCATCGGCGACGACATCGCCTGGATCAAGCCCCATGCCGACGGCAAGATGTACGCCATCAACCCCGAGGCGGGCTACTTTGGCGTGGCCCCCGGCACCAACATGCACACCAACCCCAACTGCATGCGCAGCCTGGACAAGGACGTGATCTTCACCAACGTGGCCCTGACGGACGACGGCGACGTGTGGTGGGAAGGCATGGAAAAGGACACCGGCAAGCTGCCCGATCACCTGATCGACTGGCAAGGCAAGGACTGGACTCCGCAGATCGCCAAGGAAACCGGCGCCAAGGCTGCGCACCCCAACTCGCGCTTCACCGTGGCTGCCACCAACAACCCGGCGCTCGACCCCCAGTGGGACGATGCCAATGGTGTGGCCATTGACGCCTTCATCTTCGGCGGCCGCCGCTCCACCACCGTGCCGCTGGTGACTGAAGCCCGCACCTGGACCGAAGGCGTGTACATGGCTGCCACCATGGGCTCTGAAACCACCGCCGCCGCTTTTGGCGCCCAGGGCGTGGTGCGCCGCGACCCGTTCGCCATGCTGCCCTTCTGCGGCTACAACATGAGCGACTACTTCCAGCATTGGCTCAACATGGAAGGCCCAATCGCCGCCACCGGCAAGGCGCTGCCCAAGGTGTTCTGCGTGAACTGGTTCCGCAAGGACGAAGCCGGCAAGTTCGTCTGGCCCGGCTACGGCGACAACATGCGCGTGCTCAAGTGGATGATCGACCGCATCGAAGGCCAGGCGCAAGGCCAGGAAACCATGTTCGGCGTGGCGCCACAATATGCCGAGATCAACTGGACGGGTCTGGACTTCAGCGCCCAGCAGTTCGCCGCAGTGACCAGCATCGACAAGGCAGCCTGGGCCGAAGAGTTCAAGCTGCACACGGCCCACTTCGAGCAGCTGGCGTACCACCTCCCTCAAGCGCTGCTGGACACCAAGGCTCAACTCGAAAAGCGTTTGGCGGCCTAAGCAGATCTGCCAACGCACGGCAGCCCACGTTGGGCTGCCCAGCCAAAAAAGCTGACCCACCATGCGGTGGGTCAGCTTTTTTTCATGGCAAATTGAAACCTTATCCTGGCAGCGCTGAACTCCATGGGGAAGACCCGGCCTCGACGTTCCGGCTCGATTCCCCGGGCCCATGAAAAAAGCCATGGACGCTCAAGGCGACCATGGCTTTTTACAGAAAGTGGCAGTGTTGGTGCTGCCCTTCCTGATGGATCAGTAGTAGCGGCGAACGTCCTGCACGGTGGCAATGCCCATGGCGTGGTTCAGTTCAGCCATGATGCGCGGGTCTTGCATCGCCACTTGCCATGTGCGTGCGTCTTCGGCAGCGCGGCGACGGCGCTCAGCCCAAGCCTGGGTGCCAGCGCGCAGAGCAACGGCCATGCGGCGTGCGGGCAGGGTCAGCAGGGCCAAAGCGGCAAACGCCACCACCCACAGCACCACCCAGGCAGCCAGCAGGTGGCCTTCGCTCCAGGTGTCGATCACCTGGTTGGCCACGACCATCAGCGCTGAAACCACAGCGGCCAGCAGCAACGACGCAGCACCACGCGCACCGTCGAAATTGTGTGCAATGTCCTTGATGGCGGCTGCGGCGTTTTCAGCGCGAACGACGCCAGAGTGTTCAGTGGGGTAATCAACGTGTGCGAAGCTGGTCATTTTGGTAGTCCCTTTTCAAACGCTTTTGGCGAGATTGCCGGGCGAATGCATGAATATTAGGGTTTACCCTTTATCTATTCAAATTTATATTTTGAATTTTCTACATTCATATCAGTGATGATTGAAGGATGACCTCGCATCTGAACTTTCGCTCGCTCGATCTGAACCTGCTGCGGGTGTTCGATGAAGTGATGGCGGAGCGCAGTCTGACCAAGGCAGCGCACAAGCTTTCCATCACCCAGCCTGCCGTGAGCAACGCCATGCGCCGCCTGCGCGAGGTGGTGGGAGACGAGTTGTTGGTGCGCAGCGGCCAGGGGGTGGAGCCCACCCCCCGGGCGCTGGCACTGTGGCCCAGCGTGCGCGATGCGCTGGCGCTGCTGCAGGAGTCCCTGGCGCCCGGCAACTTTGAACCCGCCACGGCCACATCCACCTTTGTGCTGGCCATGGCCGACGCGACGGCCGCCACGCTGGTGCCGCCGCTGGCGCAAATCATTGAACGCGAGGCGCCGGGCATCTCCGTGCGGGTCTTGCCGCTCACCACCCGCGACCCCCGGCGGCTGCTGGACGAAGAGTCTGCCGACATGGCCGTGGGCTACTTCCCTGCAGCCCTGGCCGACCTGACTGCCCGCGCCCAATCGGGCGGGGCCGTGGCCTACGACAGCCGCCGCCTGTACGACGGCGAGTACATGTGTGTGATGCGCCAGGGGCATCCGCTGGCCACGGGCGAGCTGAGCCTCGACACCTACTGCGCAGCGCGGCACATGCTGGTCAGCTTTTCCGGTCGGCCGTTTGGTTTCATTGACGAAGCCCTGGCCTCGCTCGGGCGCACCCGGCGGGTGGTCATTACCGTCAACCAGTTCTTCACGGCGGGCCGGGTGGTGGTGGGTTCAGACCTGCTGACCGTGCTGCCACGGCATTTCATCCCGGTGACGGGCATTGCCGACAAACTGGTGCAACGCCCCCTGCCGCTGAATGTGCCTGCCGTGCACGTGGATGCCCTGTGGCGCCGACGCGGGCCGCAAGAAAAGGCCATGGAGTGGCTGCTGCACGCCCTGGCCCGATCAGCCCGCAGCATGTTTCGTGACTGACAACACCCGCAGGCCCACAGCACAGCTAAAGCCCTCACGGCCTACACTGCACCCATGAAGATTCAGCTGCTGTCCGACCTCCACCTGGAAGCCCATCCCCACTTTGTGCCAGAGCCCGCACCGGGCGCCGATGTACTGGTGCTGGCGGGCGACATTGGTTCCTACCAGGAAGGCGGCCAGCTGGGCGATGAAGATTTCGGCCTCGCCCGGTTTTCTCCATTACCCCAATGGGGTGCCTGGCCCACACCCGTGCTCTTCGTGCCGGGCAACCACGAATACGACGCCCAGGACTTTGACGAAGCCCACCAGCGGCTGCGCCGTACCTGCGACAAGCTCGGCATTGCCTGGCTGGAACGCGAAACCCTGGTGCTGGACCAGGTGCGCTTTGTAGGCACCACGCTCTGGAGCGACTTTGACGCGCTGGCCGACCACGAACAGACTGACTCGCTCACCCGGCGCCTGCAGCTGCGCGACAAGGCTTTCAGGGCTGCCAACTTTTACCTGCGCAAAACCGGCGGCACCCGCAGCGGTGAGCCCTTTCTGGCCGAACCCATGCGTGCGCAAGCCCTGGCTTGCCAGGAATGGTTGCAAGCGGCGCTGAGCACCCCGTTCGCGGGGACCACCGTGGCCGTCACGCACTTCGCCCCCAGCCTGCGCAGCGCAGACCCGCGCTACGGCCTGGTGCCCGGTACCGCAGGCTTTTGCAACGCACTGGACCACCTGCTGCCCCACGCGCAACTGTGGCTGCACGGCCACCTGCATGCGCCCAGCGATTACACCGTGAGCGGCACCGACCCAGCCACCCAGAAAGCCTGGCAATGCCGGGTGGTGGCGAACCCGCTGGGGTATGCCCGCAAGGGGGAACAGGCCACCTTTCAGAGCAAGCTGTGCCTCACCGTATGATCGGGAGCAAAGGCCTCTGACTTCTACGAAGGTCTTTTGGCGGCGCACGACGAAAAATATGACCCAGGTCAAGACAACAACCGCCTGCGCGCATTAGTCTGAACAACATCAACCTGGAGCTTTCCATGAACATTCTGCTTGCTGTCGACGGCAGCGCCTACACCAAGAAAATGCTGGCCTATCTCGCCACCCACGAAGACCTGCTGGGCGCCGGCCACAGCTACACGGTGTTGACAGTGCAGTCGCCCCTGCCCACCCGCGCACGCGCTGCCCTGGGCAAGGAAGTGGTGGACAGCTACCACGCTGAAGAAGCCGACAAGATCATGGCGCCGGTGGCCAAGTTCCTCGGCCGCCATGGCGTGGAAGCCAAGTGCATGTACAAGGTGGGCCCCGTGGGCGAAACCATCGCCAAGGTGGCAGACACCGGCAAGTTTGACCTGCTGGTGATGGGCTCCCACGGCCACGGCGCGCTGGCCACGCTGGTGGTTGGCTCGGTCACTACGCAAGTGCTGGCCCACTGCAAGGTGCCGCTGCTGATCGTTCGCTAAGCGACGGCCCCGCGCCCCACCAAGCCCCGCCCTGGCCCAATGCCAGTCAGTTAAGAGCTGACTGGCATTTTTTTCGTTGGGAATTTGGAAG
>NZ_JAEFCH010000045.1:0-32346 GCF_016406015.1 Acidovorax sp. IB03
GCTCATGGAGGCCTCTATTCTGAAGGGGGTGTTGCACTTCAGATTTGAGGTCGCCCATGCATGGCGCGCCGCCTGCACTGGCCGCTGGCAAAGTTGCCATCACGCCCCCATCACACATGGCGCTTGCCAGCCGCAGACCCTGGCGCAATGGGTGCGCTGCTTTGCGCATCTGCCCGCTGGTGCAGGGCTTCGATGATGTGGCACTGCGCGTCAGAACCATCGCAGCGGCTGCGCAGGGCCATCAGATCAGCCTCCAGCGCCTGCAACTCTGCCAGGCGTGCGCGCACATGCCGCAGGTGCTCGTCCAGGGTGTCGCAGGCGGCGTGGCAGTCTTCCTTGCGCGTCAGATCCAGCGCCAGCAGGGTGCGCACCTCGTCCAGCGACATGTCCATGGCGCGGCACAGGCGCACAAATCGCAGCCGGTGCACATCGGCCGCGCTGTAAAGTCGGTAACTGTTGTCACCCCGGGCGCCGGGCGGCAGCAGGCCCTCTTTTTCGTAATAACGGATGTTGGCGGGCGACACGCCCGACTGCCGGGCGGCCTCGCCAATGCGGTGCACTGCAACGTCATCAACCATGGGGCTTGACCTTCAAGTGGCTTCAAGGTTTCCAATGATGCCATTGCAACCCGAACCTCTGTTCAGAAAGACCACCATGTCTGCCCAGTGCACCGACCATTGCCACGCCCCCGCCGCCAGCGCAGACCCGCGCTACCGGCGCATTCTGTGGATCGCCCTGCTCGTCAACGCCGCCATGTTTGTGGTGGAGCTGGGCGCGGGGCTGAGTTCAGGCTCCGCCTCCTTGCTGGCCGACGCCATCGACTTTCTCGGCGACGCGGCCAACTACGGCCTGTCGCTCCTGGTGCTGGCCATGGCGCTGCAGTGGCGTGCCAGGGCAGCGCTGCTCAAGGGCGCCAGCATGCTGGCCTTCGGGGTGTTTGTGATTGGCCGGGTGGCGTGGGGCGCGTGGCAGGGCATCACGCCCGAGGCCCTCACCATGGGCTCGGTCGGCCTGCTGGCACTGGCTGCCAACGTGGGCGTGGCCCTGCTGCTGTACGCCTGGCGCGATGGCGACGCCAACATGCGCGGCGTGTGGCTGTGCACCCGCAACGATGCGTTGAGCAACGTGGCCGTGATGCTGGCCGCGCTGGGGGTGTTTGGCACGGGCCGCAGCTGGCCCGACCTGGTGGTGGCCGGTGTGATGGCGGCCCTGGCCATCTCTGGCGGGTGGAGCGTGATGCGCCAGGCGCGCCAGGAACTGGCCCATGCTTCGAAGGAAAATCAGCCGCAGGCGCTTTAACCACAAGCGCAAGAAGCTATAAAATCAATAGCAAATAAGCATTGAACCAGCAAGCTGCCCAGGTGGCACACAGCGCCTGCTTGCTGGTTTTTTGACGCACCACAAGCCCAGGCATGGGGCTTGCATGGTTCAATCCGCCCTTCTTTCCCGCTTTCAGCCATGTCCCGCACATCTGCCGCCCCCGCTGTTCCGCCCCCCGTGGCGGTGCCCCACACCCTCACTGAAGACGCCGTGGCGATCTTCACCGGGGTGCTGCTGATTTCGGTGGGTGTGGCATTTTTCACCAGTGCGGGCTTGCTGACCGGCGGCACGGCGGGGCTGGCGTTCTTGCTGCACTACGCCACAGGCATCGGCTTCGGCAAGATTTTCTTTGTGCTGAACCTGCCGTTTTACTGGCTGGCGCTGCGCAAGCTGGGCCGGGCCTTCACGCTCAAAACCTTCATCGCCGTGCTGCTGCTGTCGGTGCTGACAGAAGCGCAATCGCAGCTCCTGCAGTTTGCGCAGCTGCAGCCGGTGTATGCCGCCGTGGCGGGTGGGCTCATCACCGGCACGGGGTTTCTGGTGCTGTTTCGCCACCGCTGCAGCCTGGGCGGCGTGGGCATTCTGGCGCTGTACCTGCAAGACCGCCACGGCTGGCGCGCTGGCAAGGTGCAGATGGCGGTGGACTGCGCCATCGTGCTGCTGGCCTTGTGGACGGTAGAGCCCCTGCGCGTGGCATGGTCGGTAGCCGGTGCGGTGGCGCTGAACCTGGTGCTGGCCATGAACCACCGCCCCGGGCGCTACATGGCGGTGTAAGAACCTTTGGCAGCCTTGCAAGGCCAGGCACTGAATTCCCCAGCGCGGGAACCTTAGCCCACCTGGCCGTATCATTCCCGGCATGCGTCGCGGCCTGTTTTTCGTCCTCATGGTGGTGCTGGTCCTTCGGGGCCTCACGGGCACCGCCATGGCTGCGGGGGTGCTACCGCCCCTGGCGCTGACGCAAGCCACCGCAGCGCACCAGCACGAAGCTGCTCAGCACACGACCCACGACGACGCCAGCCACCACAGCACCGCTGCAGACCTGGGCAACCACTGCGCGGACGCATCTGCCGAATGCCACCCGCATGAGCACGCCACCTGCTCGGCCTGTGAGATTTGCCACTCGGCCATGCTTGCCGCGCCCGGCGTTTCCCCGAATGTGCCCCGGCTGCCCGGCGCGCACCTGCGCCATACCCCCGCGCCCTTGCACAACGCCCCTGCGGCGTTGCTAATCAAACCGCCCATCGCCTGATCTCCGACGCCCGAAGTGCGTCTGCCGTGGCCCTGCTGTCAGCCAGCCGGGCTTGCTTCGCAGCGCCAATGCCTTTGTTCGTTGTCTGGAGACCGCCATGCGCGCCCCTGATTTATCGCCTCTTTTTGCGCCAGCCCTGCCGCGCATTTCGCCCCCACTGCGCCGATGGGCGACCTGCCTTGCACTGCTTACACCGCCCTTGGGCCTGGCCCAAACGGCGCTGAACGCTGCCGACCCGCAGGCCCCCACCAGCCCGCTGACCCATATCGCACTGCCCTCGCCCACCCCTGAAGCACCCGCGCCCAGCTGGCGCCAAGCCCACGATGCGGTGGCCGAATTCCCGCGTGGGCACGCCGACATCCTCGCCTGGGAAGCCCGCGCCGCGACTCCACCCGGAGCGCACGCCCAGCACCAGCAGCCTCCTGCCCCTGCTGCGGCAGCCGGCAAGGCCGCCCATGCGCCCAAGCCCATGCACCACGGGCACCAGGCCCACCACCCGCACGGAGGCAAGCCATGACCGTACTGCATCGCTTGTCCCTGCTTGGCGCCGCCCTGGCGCTCGTCGGCTGCGCCAGCGTGTCGCCCGATGGCCTTCGCGGCGATGTGGCCCAGCTCACCGCAGGCCGCACCGCTGGCGTGCAAGCTGCCTTGCCCGCAGCCGACGCTGCGGCCAAAGCGCAGGCGCAGGAATCTATCCAGCGCTGGCTGGCCGAGCCCCTTACGCAAGACGCTGCCGTGCGCATTGCGCTGCTCAACAACCCTGGCCTGCAGGCCCGGCTGGCGGCGCTGGGCGTGGCCGATGCTGAGCGCGTGCAAGCCATCACCCTGCCCAACCCGCATTTCACGCTGGGGCGCTTTGCCAACAGCCATGAACGCGAGATCGAGCGCACGCTGGCGTTCAGCCTGCTCGACCTCATCACCCTGCCCTGGCGCACCGAACGCCAGGCCGAGCGCCTGCAGATTGCCACCCTGCAGGCCGCGCAAGACGTGGTGACGCTGGCCGCCGACACGCGCCGCGCCTGGCTGCGCGCTGTGGCCGCCGAGCAGGTAGCGGCCACGCACGAGCGCATGGTGGAAGCCGCCGAGGCGGGCACCGAGCTGGCCCGCCGCATGGCCAGCGTGGGCAACTGGAGCCGCCTGCAACTGGCCCGCGAGCAAGCCGTGCTGCACGAAGCGCACCGCCAGCGCGCCCGCGCGCGGCTGGCCGCTGCCACCGCCCGCGAAGACCTGAACCGGCGCCTTGGCGTGTGGGGCACGCAGACGCAATACCAACTTGCCGCGCAGTTGCCCCCGCTGCCCGCCGCTGCGCTGCCCGCCGATGGCCTGGAAACCACCGCCTTGCGCGAGCGCCTGGACGTGCAAGCCGCCCGCCGCCAGCTTGACACCCAGGCCGTGCGCGTGGGCTGGAGCCGTGCAGGCGCGGTGTTTGGCGACATCGGACTGGCTTACAGCCGCAACACCACCACGGAACGTGGCAGCGGCCACCGCGACACCACACGCGGCTGGGAACTGGAACTGCCGCTGCCCCTGTTCGACTGGGGCGGTGCCGCCCGCACCCGTGCACAGGCAGAGGTCGAACAAGCCGCCGCGCAGTTGCAAGACACCGCTGTGCGTGCCCGCAGTGAAGTGCGCAGCGCCTGGCTCACCTACCGCACCGCGCTCGACCTGGCGCGCCAGCAGCAAAGCCAGGTGGTGCCGCTGCGCCAGTTCATCAGCGACGAAACCACGCTGCGCTACAACGGCATGCTGGCCAGTGTGTGGGACATGCTGGCCGAAGCCCGCAACAGCACCCAGGCCGTCGCCAACGCCATCGAAGCGCAGCGCGACTTCTGGCTCGCAGAGACGGACCTGCAGCTCGCCCTCACCGGCACATCGCCCGGCGCCTTGCAAGGTTTGGCATCTGGCGCCGCAACCGCCACCACCCCACAAGGCCACTGACATGAACCGCCGCAACTTCTTTTCCGGTGCCGCCACGGCCGTGGCCGCTGCCTCCGTCAGCCGCGTGGCTCTGGCCGCGCTGCCCGAACCCGTCATCCAGACCAGCGCCGACACCGCCCCGCCACTGCAGCCCGCCACGGGCCGCCCCTACACCCCGGTGGTCACGCTCAACGGCTGGACGGCCCCCTGGCGCATGAACGCCGGCGTGAAGGAATTCCACCTGGTGGCCGAGCCCGTGGTGCGCGAGGTAGCGCCGGGCTTTTTGGTCAACATGTGGGGCTACAACGGCCAGAGCCCCGGCCCCACCATTGAGGTGGTGGAAGGCGACCGCGTGCGCATCTTCGTCACCAACCGCCTGCCCGAGCACACCACCATCCACTGGCACGGCCAGCGCCTGCCCAACGGCATGGACGGTGTGGGCGGGCTGAACCAGCCAGCCATCCCTATGGGCAAGACCTTTGTGTACGAGTTCGAGGCGCGCCGCCCCGGCACGTTCATGTACCACCCGCACGCCGACGAGATGGTGCAGATGGCCATGGGCATGATGGGCCTGTGGATCACCCACCCCAAGGGTACCCACCCGCACATCGCCAAGGTGCAGCGCGACTACGCCTTCCTGCTCAATGCCTTCGATGTGGAGCCTGGCAGCAAGACCCCCAAGGTCAACACCA
Source organism: Acidovorax sp. IB03 (assembly GCF_016406015.1). Lineage (NCBI taxonomy): Bacteria > Pseudomonadati > Pseudomonadota > Betaproteobacteria > Burkholderiales > Comamonadaceae > Acidovorax > Acidovorax sp. IB03. The sequence goes on from NZ_JAEFCH010000045.1 coordinate 5,179, forward strand.
TGCTGGACCACAACATCTGGTGCTGGAATAGCCGCGTCTTCCCCGCCATCAGCCCATTGGTGGCACGCCAAGGAGAGCGGGTGCGCATCCGCGTGGGCAACCTCACCATGACGAACCACCCCATCCACATCCACGGGCACGAGTTTGAAGTGACCGGCACCGATGGCGGCCCCGTGCCCAAAAGCGCGCGCTGGCCCGAGGTGACCACCGACGTGGCCGTAGGGCAGATGCGGCAGGTGGAGTTCATTGCCGACGAGCCGGGCGACTGGGCCCTGCACTGCCACAAGAGCCACCACACCATGGGCGCCATGGGGCACGACGTGCCCACCATGATTGGCGTTCAGCATGCGGGCCTGGTGGGCAAGATCCAGAAGATCGTGCCCGACTACATGGTGATGGGCGAGCGCGGCATGGCCGACATGGGCGCCATGGAAATGCCCCTGCCCGACAACACCTTCCCCATGATGACCGGCACCGGCCCCTACGGCCCGCTGGAGATGGGCGGCATGTTCACCACCTTCAAGGTGCGCGCCAACCAGCCGGCGGGCGACTACCGCGACCCCGGCGACTACGCCCAGCCCGCAGGCACCCAGGCCTACGAATGGCAAGGCGCCCCCGCCCACACCCCACGCCCCGCGCGTGCCGACACGCCCGGCACGGTGCCCGGCGCAGCCACCGCCCGCAAGCCCGCTGCCAGCAGCCACCAGCACTGAACCGGAAGCACCTATGAAAACTATCAAATTAATAGCTGCCTGCGCTTTATTCATGGGCGCTACAGCCAGTTTTAGTCATGAAAGCATGCCCCATGCTGCCAAACCGGCCGCGATCAAGGAACAAAAAGAATGGGGCATTGCCGGCGACGCCAAGGCCGTGACCCGCACCATCACCCTGCGCATGGGCGACGACATGCGCTTTGCCCCAAGCCACATCGAAGTGCGCGAGGGCGAAACCGTGCGCCTGCGGGCCCAGAACAAGGGCAAGGTGATGCACGAAATCGTCATCGGCACCAAGACCGAGCTGGACCAGCACGCCGAGATGATGGCGAAGCACCCTGGCATGGAGCACGACGAGCCGTACATGGCCCACGTCAAACCCGGCCAGCGCGGCGACATCGTGTGGCACTTCAACCGCCCAGGCACTTTTGACTTTGCCTGCCTGATCGCGGGCCACTACCAGGCGGGCATGACTGGCACCATCACCGTGCTGCCCCGCGCCCATTGAACAATCCCCCGGAGATCCTCATGCAACCCCTCAGTACCCCCTCCCGCACTGCTCCCACCCTCAGCCGCCGCCAGTGGCTGGCCACCACGCTGTCGCTGCTCGGCGCTGGTACGGTGGCGGCCCTGGCCCCGTCCCTGGCACGCGCTGCCGGGCCTGTCCCTACGCCGGTCGAGGTGTGGAAAGACCCCAACTGTGGCTGCTGCAAGGATTGGGTGGACCACATGCAGGCCAATGGATTCAAGGTGACCGTGCACGAAACCGGCAACAACGCCGTGCGCGCACGGCTGGGCCTGCCGCAAAAGCTGGGCTCGTGCCACACCGCCCTGGTCGGCGGCTACGTGGTGGAAGGCCATGTGCCCGCCAGCGATGTACGTGCCCTGCTGCAGCAAAAGCCCAAGGCTCTGGGCATTACCGTGCCCGGCATGCCCGTAGGCTCGCCCGGGATGGACGGCGCCGTGTATGGCGACCGCCGCGACCCCTACGACGTGCTGCTGGTGGCGCACGACGGCAGCACCCGTGTTTTCAAGAGCTACAACAAAAAGGCTTCCACATGACCTCCTTGCCCAAATCCCTCCCCCAGTGCTTTGCGCTGTTTGCCGCAGCCGTGCTCACCAGCGCCCCCGCATTGGCACAGGCTCCCGCTGCCGACAGCCACGCGGCGCATCACACAGCTGCCGCCAACGCACAGCAGGCCGACTTGAGCGAAGGCGAGGTCACCCGGGTAGACGTTGCCGCCCTCAAAGTCACGCTGCGCCATGGTGAGCTCAAGAACCTCGACATGCCGCCCATGACCATGGTGTTCCGCGTGCAGGACGCCGCCCAGCTCGCGCCGCTTAAGGCGGGCGACAAGGTGCGCTTTCGGGCAGAGCAGGTCAAGGGCGCTTACTACGCCACGCGCATCGAAAAGGCCCAGTGAATGGCCGCAGCGGGGAGGAGCAGGTAGAAGCGGGCCACCATAATCGGGCCCCATGAACGCCCCCTTCCCCGCTGGCGACGCCGGCAGCATCACCCGCGTGGCTGGCATTGAAGTCGGCCATTTCACCGACACCCGCCGGCCCACCGGCTGCACCGTGGTCATGGCGCGCGAGGGCGCTGTGGCCGGGGTGGACGTGCGCGGCGCCGCTCCCGGCACACGCGAAACCGACCTGCTGCACCCCTCCAACCTGGTGGACAAAGTGCACGCCATCATGCTCGCTGGCGGCAGCGCCTGGGGGCTGGAAGCCGCCACGGGTGCGGTGCGCTGGCTGGAAGAGCGCGGCGTGGGCCTGGACGTGGCCGTGGGCCGCCTGCCCATCGTGCCTGCGGCGGTGCTGTTTGACCTGCTGGTGGGCGACATGCGCATTCGCCCCGATGCCGCAGCGGGCTACGCCGCGTGCGCCGCAGCGTCTGGCGCCGACCCCACCGAAGGCAATGTGGGCGCTGGGGCAGGTGCGGTGGTGGGCAAGGTCTTTGGCATCCAGCACGCCATGAAGGGCGGCGTGGGTACGGCGTCCATCACGGTGGACGGGGTCACGGTGGGAGCCTTGATCGCCTGCAACGCCCTGGGCGATGTGATCGACCCCGACACCGGCCATGTGATGGCCGGCGCACGCACCGACGATGGCCAGGGAATGCGCGACACGCGCCGCGCCCTGCTGCGCGGCCAGCCACCCCAGCCCTTGCTGGCGGGCACCAACACCACCATCGGCGTCGTGGCCACCGATGCCATCCTGACCAAAGCACAGGCGCACCGCCTGGCCATTTCCGCGCACGACGGTCTGGCACGCAGCATCAACCCGGTGCACACCATGTCGGACGGCGACACCCTGTTCAGCCTGGGCACGGGCCGTGCGGGCAAAAGCCTGGGCATGATGGTGCTGGCCACCATGGCGGCCGAAGCCACCGCGCGCGCCACCGTCCGGGCAGTGCAGGCGGCACGTTCTGTCACCACCGCAGACGGCCTGTACCTGCCAGCCATGGCAGACTTGCGCAGCTGATTCTGCGGCGGGCACCAGCCGGTGCACCGCCTGCTTTCTTTTTTCCATGGGTGCCCCCCGTTATGTCCCCCCGCATGTCCAAGGCACTGCGCTCTGCGTTGCTGTCGTTTCGTGATCTGGTCCTGTCTGCTGGGCCCCTGGCCTTCCTGGCGGTGGGCCTGTTGGTGCTGGCCTATTGGTGGCTCAACCCCACCCCGCCCAAATCGGTCACGCTGGCCACTGGCCCCGCACAAAGCGCTTACGAAGAGTTTGGCAAGCGCTACCAGAAAGCGCTGGCCGCCGAGGGCATTGAAGTGCGGTTGTTGCCCAGCGATGGCTCGTCGGCCAACCTGCAACTGCTGCGAGACGGCCAGGCAGACCTGGCGTTTGTGCAAGGCGGCACTGCCGAGCTGCTGCCGGACGACCCGGAAAACCTGGTGTCACTGGGCAGCCTATTTGTGGAGCCGGTGTGGGTGTTCTACCGCACCGAAGCCGCCCAGCGCATGCACGAGCGCCCCCGGCTGGACGGGCTGCGGCAATTGCGCGGGATGCGGGTGAATGTGGGTTCGGAAGGCAGTGGCGTACCTTGGCTCATGAACCAGTTGCTGGAAGCCAACCGGCTGGAGGCGGGTGTCGTGACCATGACCCGCCTGGAAGAAACGCCTGCCACCGTCGCCTTCCTGGCGGGCAAGCTGGATGCACTGGTGTTTGCCTCGGCCCCCGAATCGCTGATGGTGCAGATGCTGCTGCAAACCCCCGGAGTGCAGTTGCTCGACATTGCACAGCACGAGGCCTACGCGCGGCGGTTCCCCTTCCTCTCCCCGGTCACCCTGCCCCGGGGTGTGGTGGACCTGGCCAGCAACGTGCCGGCACGCGACGTGCGCATGGTGGCATCCACCACGTCGCTGCTGGCGCGGGAATCCACCCACCCGGCCTTGCTCACGCTGTTTGCACAGCGCGCGCAACAGGTGCACAGCACGGCAGGCTGGTTCAACCGTGCGCGTGAGTTTCCCAACATGCGCAACAGCGAACTTCCCATCGCCAAAGAGGGCGAGCGGGCCATGAACGAACCGGTGCCCATGCTGCAGCGCTACCTGCCGTTCTGGCTGGCCAATCTGATCGAGCGGATGTGGCTGGTGCTGGGGATTTTGCTGGCGGCCCTGCTGCCCCTGTCCCGGGTCGTGCCGCCGCTGTACCAGTTCCGGGTGCGCTCGCGCATTTTCCGCTGGTACGGCCGCCTGCGCGAGATCGAAGACACGGTGGAGTCTGAGCCAGACAAGGCCCCGCAAATGCTGCAGGCGCTCGATGCGCTGGAAGCCCAGGTTGAAAAAGTGACCGTGCCGCTGTCGTACGCCGACGAGTTGTACGCCTTGCGCAACCACATTCACCTGATCCGCAAGAAGTTCATGCGGCCCTGAGGGCTTGGCCTGACTCCCGAACCCCCTGCGGCTGGCATGCCTTGCGGCCCAGTTGAATCAGCGGCCTTTGGAAACCTTGGGGGGAGTGCGGGACAGGTCGGCCGGTGCCGAATTGGCACTGCGAGATGAGGGCTTGTAGCGAATCACGCGCAGCGTGCCTTCGCTGGCGAGTTTGTCCCGCATGCGGCGCGTCATCGACTGCGTGCTGCCATCGGGCGAGGTGAACAGGAACAGCGTTCCGTTGGGACTGGTCCAGGTGAGCTGCGTGCGCACCGGGCGCTGGTTGGAGATCAATTCCACCCACGCACCCACCACAAAATTGGCAAAAGGGTCTTCAGCCAAGGCTGCAGCCTGGCTGGCGGTGGGCTGCAGCAGCGCCTGGCTGCTGTCCTCTTCCGGCGGAAGTTCCGAGCCCATGCTGTCGCCAGGCTCGGCTACTGCATCGCCCTGTGGCAATGGAATCGAGATGCCAGGCGCTGGGGGAGCTTCAAAGGCCGCCTGGTGCAATGCCACCAGCCTGGCAATGAAAGCGCTGGCCTTGTCCGCCGGGTAATCAATGGAGCGCAGACCTTGGCGCAACTTTGCCAGCATGTCCGGGATGGCGTGGGTCAAGCGCTCCGGCTCCAGCCGGGTCAGTTCGGGCTGGGCACTCCAAAGAAGCAATGGCACCAGCGCCAGGTATCCCGAGGGGTCATCTTGCTGCCCTTCGGCGCTCACCTGCGCCAGAGCCACCACGTCTGCCCAAGGGCCCGCAGCAAAATCCAGAATATCGGCAGGCACATTGCCTATGTCGTGCAGCTTGCGAATATCGGCCGCCACACGTTCAGCCAGCATGGCCCGTTGCTCAGCCCGCTGACGTGCCTGCTGCTCTGCCGCTTCCTGGGCTTTCTTGCGCTGCTCCTGGGTGTCCCACGCGGAATACAGTGCCCTGAGCACGGTCTCAAAAGGCGTGGCGTCTTTGATCTCGCTGGCCGCCAAATGGGCAACGCCTTCATTCACCAAACGCACAAACTGGTCAAAGCCCGGCGCATCTTCGGTAGTGAACGCCAGACTGCGCTGCGTGATCTCATCCAGCAGGCGCCGCGCCGGATGTCCTGCATCCGTGAAGAAACGAGGGTCAAAGCGCACCAATTGTTTGAGCGGCGCCTCCAGCTTCTTTACCGCGAGCTGCATGGGAGGCAGCAGCCGCGCGTCTTGCGCCAGCGTCGCCATCATGTTGGCCACCACGTCGGCCGCCACCGCCGGGGATTCCGTGGGCGCCACAAAAGGAACCGTGTAGATGGGTGGTGCCAACTGCACTGGCGCACGCCAGGCGGACAATGGCGCCGCTGTCTGGGCTCCTCCCGCCAGGCGGTTTACCAGCCGTTCCAGCTGGGCCATGTCTTCCATGGCGTCCACGGCCACGGCAGGAATTGCTGCGTAAGCAGATCCCAATGGGCCAGGTACGCTGGGCATGGCAGCGGGGGCGTTCTCCCAGCGGCTGGCCGGTTGCGCGATCATCTGGGAGGCAACAGCCCCGTAACCGGGCGGATTGAACGGGTCTGCCCCCGCCAGCATCTGGCGCAGAATGCCCACGGTCAGAATGGCTTCCTCCGCCTCTGCCGCCAAGGGGGACTGCTGGGAATCGCCCTGCCACCCGGTAGGCGCACCCATGCCACGGTTGTTGTACCCGGAAGCCCCACCGTATCCGCTGGTGTGCCCGTAACCCGTGGCATAGCCACCGCCGTAACCCGTGGCCATAGGCTGCTGGGGAGCGCCGTAGCCTGATCGGCCCACCGCACCGCCGGGAGTGCCCAGCACCGCGTATCCCACAGGCTGCACGCCCTGGTCTCGCAGCATTTTGGCCATGCGCTGGTACTCACCCTCCAGCAACTTGCCCAATAGGCCTCGCATGTGCTGCATCCAAAGCTGGCGCACTTCAGACGTGGCGCCCGTTTCAGACACAACCCGCTGCAATGCACGGATGTAATTTTCGGGACGCAAGGGGTTGCGCTCGGGCTGCACGCTGCGCAAGCCCTGCGCAGAGCTGACCAGCGTATTGAGTTCTGACAGTACACCCTCGGTCGCATGGGCCGCCAGTTGTTGCGCGCGAGCCAGTTCCACCTGGTCTTGCACTTCGCTGTCGTCCATCAGCGATAGCTCGCCGAAGTCCATTCCAGAGGCATCTGCCGGGCGAACCTTGGCGTTGGCAGGTCCCTCCGCAAAGATCTCCAGCAGCGCCATGGGGTAACCTTTGAGCAAAGCGGCCTCATGCTGCTTGAGCGCATTCAGCGCATCACTCAGATTGTTGCGCTGCTGGATATTGCGAACCGACGACTCTTCCTGGGTCAACGCATTGCGCGTGACCTCCACCAGTTTGCCCATGAGCGACTCGCCTTCGCGCACCGCACTGACAACGCAGGCGCGGAAGACGGTTCTCAGATCGAGCGCTGCCTGGGACATGGTGAGTGAAAGAAAGAGGAGTTTTTGGCTGCAATCCTACTTGACCTGCGGGCGTTGGAGCGCTTACTTGAGCGCCTTGTAACGCATGCGCTTGGGCTTCGCACCTTCTTCGCCCAGGCGCTTTTTCTTGTCGGCTTCGTACTCTTGGTAATTGCCGTCAAAAAACGTCCATTGGCTGTCACCTTCGGCGGCCAGGATGTGCGTGGCAATGCGATCCAGGAACCAGCGATCGTGGCTGATGACCAACACCGTACCCGCGTATTCCAGCAGGGCATCTTCCAAGGCACGCAGGGTTTCCACGTCCAAGTCGTTCGATGGCTCGTCCAGCAGCAGCACGTTGCCACCCTGGATAAGCGTTTTGGCCAAGTGCAGGCGACCGCGCTCACCACCGGAGAGCATGCCCACCTTCTTTTGCTGATCTCCACCGTTGAAGTTGAAGCGGCCCGCGTAAGCACGGCTGGCCATCTGGAACTTGCCGATATTGATGATATCCAGACCGCCGGAGATGTCTTCCCAGACGGTTTTATCGTCCGACAACGAATCACGCGACTGGTCTACGTAGGCCATTTTCACGGTGGAGCCAATGATGACTTCGCCCGCGTCAGGCTGCTCACGGCCTGCGATCAGCTTGAACAGCGTGGATTTACCGGCACCGTTGGGGCCGATGATGCCGACGATGGCACCTGCGGGGATGTTCATGCTCAGGTTGTCGATCAGGACGCGATCACCAAACGACTTGGTGACGTTCTTGAACTCGATGACCTGGGTGCCCAAGCGGTCGGCCACAGGAATGAAGATTTCCTGCGTTTCGTTGCGCTTTTGGTATTCGAAATCGCTCAATTCCTCGAAGCGGGCAATACGTGCCTTGCTCTTGGCCTGACGGCCCTTGGCGTTCTGGCGCACCCATTCCAGTTCCTTCTTCAGGGCCTTGGCGCGGGCTTCTTCACCCTTTTGCTCAGATTCCAAACGGGCCTGCTTCTGGTCCAGCCAGGTGCTGTAGTTGCCCTTGTACGGAATGCCGTGACCACGGTCCAGTTCCAGAATCCACTCGGCGGCGTTGTCCAGGAAGTAGCGATCGTGGGTGATGGCCACCACGGTGCCGGGGAAGCGGTGCAGGAACTGTTCCAGCCAGTCCACCGACTCAGCGTCCAAGTGGTTGGTGGGTTCGTCCAGCAGCAGCATGTCAGGCTTGGACAGCAACAGGCGGCACAGCGCAATGCGGCGCTTTTCACCGCCGGAGAGCACGCCCACCTTGGCGTCCCACGGAGGCAGGCGCAGGGCGTCAGCTGCGATTTCCAGTTGGTGCTCGGAATCTGTGCCAGCGGTGGCAATGATGGCCTCCAGACGGGCCTGCTCGGCAGCCAGAGCGTCAAAGTCAGCATCGGGCTCAGCATAGGCGGCGTACACCTCTTCGAGCTTGGCCTTGGCAGCAAAGACCTCGCCCATCGCCTCTTCCACGCTTTCACGCACGGTGTGCTCTGGATTGAGTTGAGGCTCCTGGGGCAGGTAGCCAATCTTGATGCCAGGCATCGGGATGGCTTCACCCTCGATCTCCTTGTCCACGCCAGCCATGATCTTGAGCAGCGTTGACTTGCCCGAGCCGTTCAGGCCCAGAACACCAATCTTGGCGCCGGGGAAAAAGCTCAGGGAAATGTCTTTCAAGATCTGGCGCTTGGGGGGCACCGTCTTGCTGACGCGATTCATCGAATAAACGTATTGGGCCATTGCTTGTCTAACCTGCGAAAGTGGGCAGAAATTCTGCGTTCAAACCGAGATTATCGGCCCATGCGACAATAGACGCCGTAATGGGCTCCAGTTGCTCATCACATCAGCAGTTTGCTGGGGACGATGGAATCTCTCTTTCCGGGCTCCCACCTTTGAACCTCATCTGCCTGAGACTGGCTCGGCAACCCTCTCGCGGTTGCGACGACAGGCCGATACCCCGCGCCCCGGACGGGTGCAATCAACGACATGAAATTTGAAGAACTGAATCTGGCCCCTGCCATCCTGAAGGCTGTGCTCGAACAAGGCTATGAGACACCGACCCCCATTCAGGCGCAGGCAATCCCCGCCGTGCTTGAAGGGCATGACCTTCTGGCCGGGGCACAGACCGGCACCGGCAAGACGGCTGCGTTCACCCTGCCGATGCTGCATCGTCTAAGCCAAGGCACAGCCCCCAAGAGCAAATTTGGCGGCAAGGGCATTCGTGCGCTGGTACTCACACCCACCCGTGAACTGGCCGCTCAGGTCGAAGAGTCGGTGCGCGATTACGGCAAATACCTGGATATCAACTCGACCGTGGTGTTTGGTGGTGTGGGCATGAACCCGCAGATCGACCGCATCAAGCGCGGGGTGGATGTACTGGTTGCCACACCCGGGCGTTTGCTCGACCTGCAGCAGCAAGGTTTCCTGGACCTTTCCACGGTTGAAATTCTGGTGCTGGACGAAGCCGACCGCATGCTCGACATGGGGTTCATCCATGACGTCAAAAAGGTGCTCGCCTTAGTACCCAAAGACAAGCAGAGTCTGCTTTTCTCTGCCACGTTCAGCGATGAGATCCGCGAGCTGGCCAACACGCTGCTCAAGAACCCGCAGAGCATCCAGGTCACCCCGCGCAACACCACGGTGCAACGCATCAGCCAGGTGATCCACCCCGTGGGGCGCGGCAAGAAGAAGCAGGTGCTGCTGCACATCATCCAGGAGCACGACTGGAGCCAGGTGCTGGTGTTCACGCGCACCAAGTTCGGCGCCAACAACGTGGCCGAGTACCTGACCAAGAACGGCGTTTCGGCCATGGCGCTGCATGGCAACAAGAGCCAGAGCGCCCGCACCCAGGCGCTGGAGGGCTTCAAGACGGGCCAGATCCGCGCCCTGGTGGCTACCGACATCGCGGCACGCGGCATCGACATCGACGACCTGCCGCACGTCGTGAACTACGAAATCCCCAACGTGTCCGAGGACTACGTTCACCGCATCGGCCGCACGGGCCGCGCCGGCCGCGAGGGCCATGCCGTAAGCCTCGTCTGCATGGACGAGGAAGGTTTCATGATGGAGATCGAGCGCTTCACCAAGCAGGAAATCCCCGTTCAGGTGATCGACGGCTTTGGCCCGGACGAGGGAGAAAAGGCCGAGCCCATCGCCATGGGCCGCCAGACCATCTGGGGCGGTGCAGGCAAGCCACCGAGCCGCGAAGTGATGCAGGCTGCCGCCAAGGCCGCTCGCTCTGAAATGATGGACCGCATTCGTACCAACAAGGCAGCCCAGGGCCAAGGCGAACGCAGCCCTCGCCAAGGCAATGGCGGCGGTGGACGGTCTGGAAATGGCAGCGGCCCACGCAGCCAAGGCCCGAACGCAGGCGGAGGCCGTGCTGGCCAAGGTGGTGGTGCAGGTCGCGGCAACGCTCAACCGGCATCTGCACGCAGCCGTGGCCCACGCCCCGACAATTCCTCTCGCTACGACGATGCACAGCCTCCACGGGCCAATGCCCATCTGGGAACCCACCTCGGACACAGCAACCCCGTCCATCGCAATGGAGGCCACGGCGCGGGTGGACAACCCGACCCCATGCGTACCAGCGTAGACAGCATGGCCGAACGCGGTCGCCGCGGCGGCGGTGGTGGATACCGTAGCGGCGGAGGCGGCTACGGTGGCGGCGGTGGCGGCGGTGGTGGCGGTGGTGGCGGCGGCGGCCGAGGCAACGGACCACGTGGCTCTGGCGGCCCTCGCGGTTCATTCAATCGCTAACCACTCCTCCTGATCAACGCGCCCAGCTCCCATTTTTGTGTGGGAGTTGGGCGCAGTTACATTGGGAGAGGCTTTCACACCAGTGCACTCAGAGCCTGCCTTCGTTCCACAGCAATCAAATGAAGCCATCCAAACCATGAGGCTCATAGCTGAATGGAGGAGCACAAGATAGTGAAGACGCGCAGCGAGGGCGCGCCCAGCGCCAACAGGTAACATCCACAAAACCATGACGACACCAGCGCCCACAACGGCCCTCGAACCATGACCTTGCGTGATCCCTCCCCCGCCCTCAACCAACAACCCGTCACCAAGGCTCCCTATCGCCTCAGCGCTAGGCGACTCAATGTCATGGCCGCGCTACTCGGGGCGGCGACACTCCTTGGTGCATGCAGCAGTACCCCGCTACCGCCCTGGCCTGCAAACCCTTCGTCGGCTCCGCAAGCCCAGGCCCCCGCACCGCTTCCACGAACAGCAGCGAAGCCCGTCCCACAGCCCTTCTTGGGCGCACCTGCCCGCGTCGCGGAGCCAGTCGCAACGCCCGTTGCACCCACGCCAGTCATCGTCAGCCGCAACGAAGATTCGCTGACGCCGCCGTACAACGCGGCAGTAGCGGCTCGCTTTCCTGAACCGACCATCCAATACAGCACCCCTGGCCTGGGCAAAGACCGCCGCGCTTTCACAACCAATGCCGAACTGGCCCAATGGCTGAAAGACTTGGCTGGCATGCGCCCAGCCAATGAGGCCCGCCCTCACCTGATCAATCTAGGCACCTCCCAACGCGGCACACCCATCCTTGGATTGCTGCTGACGCGAGCCAAAAGTCCCACCCCAGCGGTCCTGGAATCTGCCGGTCGTCCTACGGTGGTACTGGTGGGGCAGCAACACGGTGATGAACCAGCAAGCGCCGAAGCGCTGCTAGTTCTGGCCAGAGAGTTGGCACCAGGCGGTCTGTTGGAAACACTGCTGGACAAAATCAATGTGATTGTTGTGCCTCGAGCCAACCCTGACGGAAGTGAAGCGGGCACGCGCGTCACCGCCAACGGGATCGACATGAACAGAGACCATCTGCTCTTGCACACACCAGAAGCCAGAGCCATCGCGCGTCTGGTACGCGACTATCGCCCCATCCTGGTCATCGACTCGCACGAATACACAGTGGTCGGCCGATTCCTTGAAAAATTCAACGGTATCCAGAAGTACGACGCACTCCTGCAGCACACCACCACAGCGAACTATCCCGAATTCCTGACCAAGGCTTCGCTGGAGTGGTTTCATGGCCCCATGGTTGCTGCATTGAAGGACCAGGGCCTGAGCAGTGAGTGGTACTACACCACATCCACCAACCGGGACGATAAATCCATCTCCATGGGTGGTACCCAGCCAGATACCGGGCGCAATGTGCATGGTCTGAAAAATACCGTCAGCCTGCTGGTAGAAACGCGGGGAGTAGGCATCGGTCGCCTGCATGCCCAAAGACGTGTGCACGCCCAGGTCGTGGCCATGACCAGTGCTCTGCGCAGTGCTTCAGAAAAAGCGGGGCCCTTGGAACAGGTTCGCTCCTTTGTCGTCAAAGACACATCTGCCCAGGCTTGCCGTGACCAAATCATCGTGAATGCGGCAGCAACACCCACTCAACGTGATCTCACCTTTCTGGATCCCACGTCGGGCGAAGACCGAACTACACGCGTCGATTGGAACTCATCGCTGACGCTGCGAACCCTTCAAGCCAGAGCTCGGCCCTGTGGATACTGGCTCGATGCCAGTGCGACTTCAGCAGTAGAACGCTTCAAGCTTCTGGGCATTCAGGTCATGCGCGTGGCAGAGGCAGGCTCACTTTTAGTTGAAAAATACGAAGAAACTGCCCGTGAAGTGAGCGAACGGCGCGATGTGCGCGGAGGTATCGCTGGAAGCGGCGAAATCATCCGAGTCAAGGTCAACCCGGTGCGCGCAGCGATGGATGTTCCTGCGCAGAGCTACTACATTCCTCTGAATCAGCCCCTTGCAAACCTCGCTGTCGCGGCACTGGAGCCCGACACGCAAAACAGCTATTTCGCCAACCGCCTGGTGGACGACTTGAGCCACACTGCCCGCGTGATGGCGACGCCAGCATTGGTGTTTGAGGAAATCGACTGACCGAAAGACTACCAGGCGCAGGTTCAACAACCTGGTGATCCATTGACGGATTGTTTAGGGCTGCGCTTACCGCTGGGCTTGCTTCGGTGGTGCCTGTAGCGGGTTATCATCGCAGCTCACGGCGGTAGAGCAAACTTGCTCCATCTTGGAGGGCTTGGATTATCCCTAAGTCCACCGCCACATCCCAAACTGCCCGTAGCTCAACCGGATAGAGCAATTGCCTTCTAAGCAATAGGTCGGGGGTTCGAGTCCCTCCGGGCAGGCCAAGAGCCTTCTACGCTTCAAACCAAAACCCGCACACCTCAGGCGTAGCGGGTTTTTTTGCGCCTCACCATGTTCAATGCGATGACCGTTCACCGTTGGCAGAGCATGGAGAGACAACACACAGAACCAAAGAACTGTGGCGTCGCAATTGGAACAACTCATGAAGCACAGTCACGCCAGTCGAGATGTCAGAAATTACATCACGCCCATACCCGACGATGCGATGAGCCCGTAAAGCGAAGCTAAAAACAAAAAAGCCTCTGTGGGGTACCACAGAGGCTTTTGATCGCTACATTTCACATCCTAGTGAAACAACATATTTTGGGGTGGCTGATGGGGCTCGAACCCACGACAACAGGAATCACAATCCTGGACTCTACCAACTGAGCTACAGCCACCGTAGAAATAAATTATAACCCAAATTCCCGCACTAGTTTCAACGTGAGAGGCTTAAATCATCAAATACTGGAAGACTGGGGACGGTTAGGTTTGATTTGAACCTTGAAACGCTCCTTGAGCATTTCGTAGTATGCAAACCCTTCGGCTGTGCTCCACCACTGCTGCAACTGCTGACGTTGCTGAGCAGCTTGCTGGGCATCCACCCCTTCGCGAGGAATGATCCGCAACACCTTCACCACTGCGGTTCCCTGCGATCCCAGATCTGCACTCACCCAGGCGGGCAAATTGTCGGGCGAGGCACGCAAGGCTGCATCCACCACAGCACGAGGCAGGTTCTGCGTCTGATCGCGGGACACAACTACCGCCGGTGCCAGCCCTGCAGCAGGCGCGGCATTGCCCATCCACGCGGCCTTCTTGGCTTCTGCGTCCTTGCGGGCCAACTCTGCCGACTTTTCTGCGATCAGCAAAAGACGTGCGCGGTCGCTGACCTCTTGCAGGGCAAGCGTACGCGTAGGGGTGTAAGTCGAGATGCGCCCGGCCACCAGCTGGCTTGGACCGACTTCGATCGCACTGGTGTTGCGCTTACCTTCCACGGAATCGTTGGCAAACAATGCTTCCAAAAACTTGGGGCTGGCCAGCGGGCCACTGGCGCCAGGACCAGGAACGCGCGTGACACCTTCAGCCGTCTGGATTTTGAGCTTCAGGCTGTCAGCCACAGGCTTGAGGCTGTCTGGTTGCTCGTACACGCTATTGGTGAAAGCCTCTGCCACTTCCGCAAACTTGCGTTGCGCTTGCTGCTGCTTGAGTTCAGCTTCCAAAGACGGACGCAGTTCTTCAAACGAAGGTTGGCGTGGAGTCTTGATATCCGTCAGCAAAATGATGTGGTAGCCAAAGTCAGACTCCACCACGTCGCTGATCTCACCCTTCTTCATCGCGAACACAGCATCTTCGAAAGGCTTCACCATCGCACCGCGGCCAAAGAAGTTGAGATCTCCACCCGCTGGCGCCGACCCGGAGTCCTGCGATGACTTCTTGGCAACCTCCGCAAATGACGCTGGAGACTTTCGCACTTGCGCCAGCAACTCTTGCGCACGTGCCTTGGCTTGCTCGCGGTCAGCAGCCGGTGCGTCTTTAGCGGCGTTGATCAGGATGTGGCTGGCACGGCGCTCTTCTTTCGCGGCCAGACGCGTCAGATTTTCCTTGTAGTAAGTACGCAGGTCATCTTCGTTCACACGGATGCCCGAGCGGACGCTGTCCAGGTCGAGAACGACATATTCCACGGCAGCTTGCTCCTGCTGCTGGAAACGCTGGGCATTGGCCTTGTAGAAGGCTTCGATGTCCGCCTCGGTAGGGTTGACCTGCTTCGCGTAGTCGGTGGCATTGAAGCGAGCCACTTGAATTTCGCGGCGCTGGTAGAGCGAATCGAATGCCAGCTTGGCGGCAGCGTCGGTAGCGAACGCCGTACTCATCACGCCACCCATCACTTGGCTCACCGACAATTCGCGGCGGACGTTTGCTTCGAACCCTTCAGGTGTCAGGCCTTGGGCGCCGACCAATGAACGATAGGCTTCGGTATCGAGCGAGCCGTCGGGACGCTTCAACGCGGCGATGGCTGGGATATCTTGAAGGGCACGGGCCAGACGAGCGTCGCTGGTGATCAGGTGCGAGCTCTGCGCTGCCGCGGCAAACACGCGGTCACGAACCAGCCGCTCCAGCGTGGCATAACGCGCTTGGGGGGTGTCCAGCTGCTTGGGATCCACATTGGGGGATTGGGCGCGGATGCGGTCCGTTTCTTCCCTGTGGGCGTTATCCCAGTCCGCCTGGGTGATCTTGTGTCCATCAACGCGCGCCACCACTGGGCTCTTTTCAGAGAAGTAGTTGCTGTCGATACCCACCAGGACAAACGAAGGAATGACCAGCAAGAACAACAAGAACATCACGATCTTGGAATGCTTGCGGATGGCTTCAAACATGGTCTCGATCTTTCAGTGACAAAAACAAAAGGCGAACTTTCGTTCGCCTTTGTTTGTATGGTGGTGGGTCCTGACGGTCTCGAACCGCCGACCTACTCCGTGTAAAGGAGCCGCTCTACCAACTGAGCTAAGGACCCGCCTAAAACAATTTTCAGTTCACAGCATCTTTCAATGCTTTGCCTGGACGGAACTTCGGAACTTTAGCAGCTTTGATTTTAATCGCAGCGCCGGTACGGGGATTGCGACCTGTGCGAGCTGCGCGCTTGCCCACTGCGAACGTACCAAAACCAACCAGAGAGACAGTACCACCCTTCTTCAGGGTCTTCTTGACGGCTTCAATGGTCGACTCCAGAGCGCGTGCAGCGGCTGCCTTGGAGATGTCGGCATTGTTAGCGATGTGCTCGATCAGTTCGGTTTTGTTCACAAGAAGCCTCTCGGGAATAGCGTTGATGGAATGTCTCGGGTATCTGGCCTTCATACGTCAAAGCGCTTTGCTGAAGAGCGTTAGCTTAGGACGGGGGAATGACTGGGGTACGCAGCAGGGTCTGCTGCGTCAGATTAAAGCCATCGACTTCCGGGGTGTCAATACAACACGCCGTTTTGCGGCGCCGTTGCGTGAATTCTAGTCTCATTTCTGCGCCCCGCCGGGCATGCAGCGCGTTTTTGTCGCCCCCATGCCGCATGAGCGGCTTCACCGATTGACACCGGCCAGACACTGTGAGGCTGCGCCAGATCGCGCTCAGCGAACCCGGGCGCGAATTTCAGGAAGGGCTTTTTGCAGGTAGTAAACCATCGACCAGACAGTGAGCACTGCAGAAGCCCAGATCAGCCAAGTGCCCCACACGCCCGTGTCGATCACGCCAAACAAGCGCCCGTCGTACAGCAGGAAGGGGATCGCCAGCATCTGCACCGTGGTTTTGACCTTGCCGATCATGTGCACGGCCACGCTCTTGCTTGCGCCGATTTGGGCCATCCATTCGCGCAGGGCCGAGATCGCAATTTCACGGCCAATGATGATGAGCGCCACGAACACATCGGCGCGCTGCAAATGCACCAAAACAAGCAAGGACGCGCACACCAGAAACTTGTCAGCGACCGGATCCAGAAACGCACCAAACGACGAGGTTTGGTTGAGCTTGCGGGCCAGAAATCCGTCCAGCCAATCGGTGGCGGCAAACACCACAAACATCACCGTGGCGAGGAGATTGCGGGTGGCCGGATCGATGGGTGCGTAGAACACCCCCACGATCAAAGGTATCGCGACAATGCGCGTCCAAGTCATCAAGGTGGGGATAGTCCAAAACATGGGCGCAATTGTGTCATGCACCCGACGTCCCGGGCGTGATCTCTGGCGAGCGCTGGCTTTTTGCAAAGGTGGTGCCTGCGGGCGTCAAAGTCTCAACGCAGGCAAATCCACAGGAGGCGCATAGCCCAAGACACTGACCGCAACAGCCCACCCATCTGTGGCGGCGGCGCCACGGCCTGGACGACAGAAGAATCAACCCTAGGGATCCCCTGCACAAATCACCGCGCCGTGTGCATCTGCGGCCTCGGGCGGTCTGCTGCGTTGCAAATCCTCGCAATAGCTGCGGCTATTGCTGCGTTTTGCGCCTTGCAGCCCATCCCGATCCGCAGCGCTTACTTGCCGCTCGATTCGTGCAGAGGATCCCTAGCGCAAGGCGCGGTAAATCTCTTCCGCCAGCTCGCGCGAAATGCCTTCCACCGTGGCGATGTCTTCCACGCTGGCAGCCGCCACGCCGCGCACACCACCAAAGCGCTGCAGGAGGCGGGCGCGCTTCTTGGGGCCAATGCCGGGGATTTCTTCCAGCTGCCCTCCGCCCACGCGCACCTTGGCACGCGCGGCCCGCATGCCGGTGATGGCGAAGCGGTGGGCCTCGTCACGGATCTGGGCGACCAGCATCAGCGCGGCAGAGTCTTTGCCCAGGTAGATCTTTTCGCGCCCATCGGCAAACACCAGTTCTTCCAGGCCTACCTTGCGGCCCTCACCCTTTTCCACGCCCACGATGCGGGCCAGGTCCAGGCCCAAGGTGGCGAACACCTCACGGGCCACACCCACCTGGCCCTTGCCACCGTCGATGAGCACCAGGTCGGGCAGGCGCGCAGCCCCCTTGCGCTGCGGCGCTGCGCCATCGGCCCCTGCCGTGGCAAAGTCGATACCGCCCTCTTCGCGCTGGGCCTCCACCACCTTGCTGTAGCGCCGCATCAGCACCTGGCGCATGGCAGCGTAGTCGTCGCCACCTGTGATGCCCTCAATCTTGTAGCGCCGGTACTCGCTGCTCTGCATCTTGTGGTGGTGGAACACGACGCACGATGCCTGGGTGGCCTCCCCTGCGGTGTGCGAAATGTCAAAGCACTCGATCGTGAGCTGGTCCAGGTCTTCGGGCGGCAAGTCCAGCGCCTCGGCCAGCGCCCGCGTGCGGGCCTGCTGCGAGCCCTCTTCGGCCAGCAGGCGGGCCAATTGCAGGTCGGCGTTCTTCTGCGCCATGTCGAGCCAGGCGCGGCGCTGTTCGCGGGGCTGGTGGATGGCGTTCACACGCAGGCCACTTTGTTCGGTCAGCGCGTCCAGCAGGGCTTTGTCCACCGGCACGCTGGTCACCAGCAACGGCGGCACGGGCACGCCGATGTAGTGCTGGGCGATGAAGGCTTCGAGTACCAGCGCCTCCACCGGGCGCGCGGGGCGAGACGGGGTGGCTACCGCCTCGTCTGCGCCATCACCACCCTCTTCCTCGAACACCGCAGCGGCATCCTCTACGTGCACGGGGAAGTAAGGCCGGTCACCCAGGTGGCGGCCACCGCGCACCATGGCCAGGTTCACGCAGGCGCGGCCGCCCTGCACGCGCACGGCCAGGATGTCCACGTCCTTGTCGTCCGCAATCTCGATGGACTGCTGGTGCAGCACGCGCGACAGTGCCTGGATCTGGTTGCGCACCTCGGCCGCTTGTTCAAATTCGAGCTTGTCGGAGTGCGCCATCATCCGCGCCTCCATGGCCTGCAGCACCTCCTGCGTTTCGCCGCGCAGCAGGGCCTCGGCATGTTGCACATCGGCGGCGTAGGCCTCGGGCGAGACCCAATTCACACACGGGCCGCTGCAGCGCTTGATCTGGAACAACAGGCAGGGCCGCGTACGGTTGGCAAACACGGTGTCTTCACAGGTGCGCAGGCGAAACACCTTTTGCAGCAGCTGGATGGTTTCCTTTACCGCCCAGGCGCTGGGGTAAGGGCCGAAATACCGGTGGCGCTTGTCCACCGACCCCCGGTAATACGCCATGCGCGGAAACTTCTGGCCCGGCGCATCGCCCGTAGCGGCCGCGGTACCGGTGATCTTGAGATACGGGTAGCTCTTGTCGTCCCTGAACAGGATGTTGAACTTGGGGTTCAGCGACTTGATGAGGTTGTTTTCAAGCAGCAGCGCCTCGGCCTCGGAGCGCACCACCGTGGTCTCCATGCGCACGATCTTGCTGACCATGTGGCCGATGCGCGTGCCGCCATGGTTCTTGGTGAAGTAGCTCGACACGCGCCGCTTAAGGTGGCGCGCCTTGCCCACATACAGCAGCGCGCCCTGGGCGTCGAAATAGCGGTAGACACCAGGCAACGCGGGAAGCGCAGCCACCTGCGCCAGCAGTTCTTCGGAATGCACATCAGACATGGCGCGTATTGTGGCAGCGCCCTGCGGTCACCCCTGAACGCTACAGCGACACAACCAACGGCACCCATAAAGCTAGCAATTTGCGCCTTATTGACGAATGCTAGGACCATCTTTTATTGATGGCGTGGCTTTGTCGTCATATGTATTAGCGTAGTTGAATGACTTTTTTATGAGAAACCGAGCAATGGCATCGGTGATAGGGGCGCCAATTGCATGCTCAATCCATAGGTATTTGCCATACGGATTGATATCCAGAAGATAATAATCACCAGCGCGATTGACGCAAAGGTCTATTGTGGCATAATCAAGCTTCAACTGCATACAAATATTATTTATTTCTTCGGATATTTTCTCCGGAAGATCATATGGAGTATGCGGCGTATTGGGCAAATCGTATGCACGCCAATCTATACGGCCCGCATCTGATTTTGTTGCATCGATTTTGCAAGCGAAGATCTGATTGCCGACAATGGTCAAGCGTACATCATATATTTTATCGATGTACTCTTGAAGAAGCACAGGGCATTCGTTTGCCTGTCCAAAATCAAGAAAGTCATCGCGCTGCACTAGAGATGCCAAAAGCATAGTGGGTTCGCCATCCAGACTCAATTGCATTTGATGCAATGTTT
Organism: Acidovorax sp. IB03; assembly: GCF_016406015.1. Classification (NCBI taxonomy): domain Bacteria; kingdom Pseudomonadati; phylum Pseudomonadota; class Betaproteobacteria; order Burkholderiales; family Comamonadaceae; genus Acidovorax; species Acidovorax sp. IB03. The sequence continues at coordinate 25,024 of NZ_JAEFCH010000045.1, forward strand.
TAAGAATGACAGATTGATGCGAATTCACAAAAAAATTCAGCAATGATTCCTTGTTGTTGCTGACGAGAGTTTTGGGCTGTCTTAAGAATTGGGTGATTGGGGCACTGATGTAACGTATCTTATTCTGGTTTGCCATGGCATTTGAGACGGAGTCGTTCAGAAGCACTTTTTTGCGCTCAAGCACTGCGTAAACCCCCTCCATAGATTCTCTCCATGTGAAAAACCAGAACTTCAATTCTTGATTGAATTCCTGTGCGGTCGTAGAAAATAGAGGAAATATCGGCTGGAGCACCAACGCTGCCATTACACTGTCAAGGCAAACGGTATTGCCGCCTTGGTTAATTTTTATAGTCGATGAATGCCCATGATTGTGCGAGAAAATGAAACTGGTATCTTTCAGGCTACATCTTGCAGTAGAAATTATGGTGCAATCATACCCAAGCATATTAGTTTTATTGCATATCTCTTGGGCATGTGGGTCTTTGGGGTTTCCAAAAATTGCGATCATGCAAATAAAAAGCGCCTTTCGGCGCTTTCTTTATTCATTTGTGTAGTCGTCAGCCTGGTTTTTTCCGGAGAATGTGGCAGTCTGAATGCCTAGCGTGCCATTGTGATTGACTGGCTTCCAAGACCACTTCTCCGAATCCATATCTACGGAAGGATTAGGCTTGAGAAATTTTAGCGTGTATGCTTTTTCGATGCTGACGGGATTTTCGTTATTTGCTTGCATGAATTTCCTTTTTTTACAAATTAGACAATCTCATTGTTCTAAAAATAGAGAAGCGAGTAAATTAGAAAATTTCTATTATTTTTTATTTTTATTAGTTTTTTTCTATTCGCATATGAATCAGAAAGTGTGTTGTGTTGTGTTGTGTTGTGTTGTGTTGTGTTGTGTTGTGTTGTGTTGTGTTGTGCCAGCCTCACTCCGCCTCGATCCTCGAGGTCTTCACCACCTGCGCCCAGTTGGCCAGATCGGTCTTGACCTTGTCTCCCAGCTGCGCCGGGGTCTGGTAGTCGGCTGTAGCGCCCTGCTCCAGCGCCTTTTGCTTGAAGGCGGCGCTTTGCACCACGGTGCGGATGTCGGCGGTCAGCTTGTCCACCACCGGCTTGGGCACGGCGGCGGGCACAAACACGGCAAACCACGACGTGGCATCGACCTTGGAGTAGCCCGCCTCTGCCGTGGTGGGCACGTCGGGCAGGCTGGGCAGGCGTTCTTTGCCGGTCACGGCCAGCACGCGCAGCTTGCCGCTGGCGATGTGCGGCATGAACGGGGGCGCTGTCCCAAACGTCAGGTCCACCTGGCCGCCCAGCAGGTCTTGCAGCGCAGGGCCGGTACCTTTGTAGGGCACGTGCACCATCTTGATCGCGCCCTGCTGCTCCAGCATGGCGCCGGTCACATGCTGCAGCGACCCATTGCCGGACGAGGCGTAGTTGAGCTTGCCGGGGTTGGCCTTGGCGTAGGCAATCAGCTCGGGCAGCGTCTTCACCGGCAGGTCGGCCCGCACCACGATGATCTGCGGGGCCGAGATGACGTTGGCCACGGGCTGGAAGTCGCCCTGGTCCCACTGCTTTTGTTTGGTGATGTGGGGCGAGATGACGTGGTAACCCGAGTACTGCATGAACACGGTGTAGCCATCGGGCTCGGCACGTTTGACGATGCTGGCCGCAATGTTGCCGTTGCCGCCACCCTTGTTGTCCACGATGACCGACTGGCCCAGCACCGGGGCCAGCGCCTGCGCCAACATGCGGGCCGACAGATCGGTCGTGCCGCCTGCGGCGGTGGGCACCACCATGGTCACATTTTTGGTGGGGTAGGTGCCCTGGGCCCAGGCGCCGGTGCACAAGGCCGTGGCCAACGCCCCCAGGGCGATGGTGCTGAATTGTTTGCGGGTAATGTTCATGTCTCTGTCTCCTTGTTGTTGCTGAAATAAAAAACTCTACGACCGCGCAAGCGCCCGCTCGCGGATCGCATCGAAATCGGAAGGCACGGGGTGCAGCGCCAGGCGCGGGCCTGCCTTGGCGATCTGGCTCGGAATGTCGTGGCCGATGAGCGCAGGCAGCTGCTGCGCCGCAGCCACCAGGGCGCCCAGGTCCACGCCTGTGTCGTAACCCATCAACGCCAGCGCGTGCACGATCTCTTCGCTGCACACATTGCCGCTGGCGCCCGGTGCATACGGGCAGCCACCCAAGCCACCCAGCGAGGCATCAAACCGGTCAGCACCCGCGTCGATGGCCGCCAGCACATTGGCCAGCCCCATGCCGCGCGTGTTATGGAAATGCAGGGTGAACTCCACCCCCGGCCAGCGTGCGCGGGCTGCCGCCGTGAGCCGGTGCACCTGCGTGGGGTAGGCCATGCCCGTGGTATCGCACAGCGTGATGCCGCGCACGCCCAAGCCCACAAAACGCTGCACCCAGCCGAACACATCGGCCTCGGGCACGTCACCTTCCATAGGGCAACCGAACACGCACGACAGCGACACATTCACCGCCACGTTGGCGCCCTGCGCCAGGGCCACCACCTGCGCCAGCGCTGTGAACGACTGCTCCTGCGTCATGCGCAGGTTAGCCAGGTTGTGGGTGGCACTGACGGACATGACCAGGTTCAGCTCGTCCGTGCGCGACTCGATGGCGCGCTCTGCACCGCGCAGATTGGGCACCAGCGCGGTGTAGACCGTGCCTGGGCGGCGCGTGATCTCGCGCATCACGATTTCGGCGTCTTTCAGCGCGGGGATGGCGGTGGGCGATGTGAACGAAGTCACCTCGATCTTGGACAGACCGGCGGCCGACAGCGCATTGCACAGCGCGATCTTGTCGTCGGTGGGCACAAAGGCCTTTTCCATCTGCAGGCCATCGCGCAGCCCCACTTCCTGCAGGTGGATGCGGCGGCCCGCGCCTTGCCAAACGGTGCTGGGTGCGTTCATTGCACTACTCCTTTGCTGCGCAGCAGGGCAATCTGTTCGGCATTGAGCCCCATTTCTGCCAGCACGGCATCGGTGTCATCGCCCAGGTGCGGCGCGCTGCTGCGAATGGTGCCCGGCGTGGCCGAGAGCTTGGGCACGATGCCCGGCACTTCCACGCTGTAGCCATCGCGCGTCTCTTGCGTCAGCAGCATGTCGCGGGCCCGGTAGTGCGGGTCTTCGGCAATGTCCTTGGCGGTGTAGACCTTGCCAGCGGGGACGCGGGCAGCGCCCAGCGCGTCGAGCACCTGCTGCACGGTGCGCTGCGCGCTCCAGGCGCCAATGGCCGCGTCGATTTCCTCCACACGCGCCACGCGGCCGGTGTTGTTGGCCAGGTCGGGCGCCGCGCCCAGGTCCGGCCGGCCGATGGCGTCCATCAACCGCTTGAAGATGCTGTCGCCATTGCCCGCCACCAGCACCCAGCCGTCCGTGCAGGGGTAGGCGTTGCTCGGTGCAATGCCCGGCAGCGCACTGCCAGCCGCCTCGCGCACGGCGCCAAAGGCACTGTATTCAGGGATCAGACTTTCCATCACGTTGAACACGGCCTCGTGCAGCGCTACGTCAATCACCTGGCCTTTGCCGCCGTTGACCTTGCGGTGGTACAGCGCCGTGAGCACGCCGATGGTGCCGTGCAGCGCCGCCAGCGTGTCGCCAATCGACACGCCCACCCGCACCGGCACTCGGCCGGGCTCGCCCGTCAGGTGGCGCAGGCCGCCCATGGCCTCGCCGATGGCACCAAAACCGGGCAGGTCGCGGTAGGGCCCCGTCTGGCCGTAGCCCGAGATACGCAGCATCACCAGGCCGGGGTTGAGTTGATGCAACTCTTCGGGCGACATGCCCCAGCCTTCGAGCGTGCCGGGGCGAAAGTTTTCCACCAGCACATCGGCCTCGGCAATCAGCTGGCGGGCGATGTCCTGGCCTTCTTTTTGCCGCAGGTCCAGCGCCACCGAGCGCTTGTTGCGCGACTGCACTTGCCACCACACCGAGGTGCCTTCCTTGATCAGTCGCCAGTTGCGCAACGGGTCACCAGTCTCGGGTGCCTCGATCTTGATCACATCGGCGCCAAACTCGCCCAGCGTCTTGCCGCAAAACGGCCCGGCGATCAGCTGGCCCATTTCAATGACGCGCACGCCTTGCAGTGCGGCGGGGCTGGGTGGAAGGGGCGGTGCGGCGGGCGGCAAAGCCATGTGCTGGTTCTCCTGCAAACAATCAATGCGTTGGGGTTTGGCGGGCATCATGCGCAAGGGCGGGCGCACCGCAAAACGCTGATGCACGAAGCCGCCATCGCAAACGGGCATGGCTGGGTCGCTCGGCAGTACCATCGGCAGACCATGAAACTTGATCCCGTGTCCCTGCGGCTTTTCGTAGCCGTGATGGAAGAAAGCACCATCGCTGCCGCGGCAGAGCGCGAACACCTGGCGGCATCCGCCGTCAGCCGCCGCCTGGCCGACCTGGAAGACGCCCTGCGCGTGGACCTGTTCACTCGCAGCAACCGCGGCGCCACCCCCACGGCCGCCGCCTTTGCCTTGCTGCACCTGGCGCGCGGCGTGCTCAATGACCTGGACGGCATTGCCAGCCAGATGCGCGAATACGGCACCGGCGTGCGCGGCCATGTGCGCGTGGTGGCCAACATTTCGGCCATCACCCAATTCCTGCCAGCCCAGCTGCAAAGCTTCATGGCGCTGCACCCTCAGGTAGATGTGCGGCTGCAGGAACAGATCAGCACAGCCATTGCCAATTCGGTGGCCGAGAACGCGGCCGACATCGGCATCCTGAACGATGGCGACTACGGCGACCGGGTGGCCCTGCTGCCCTACCGCACCGATGAGCTGGTGCTGGTCATCCCCTCTGAACACCCCTTGGCGCGGCGCAAGGCCGTCAAGCTGTGCGAGGCGCTGGCATACGACTTTGTGGGCGCCCACCCTGGCAGTGCCATCAACAACCAGCTCACCCAGGCGGCCGCACAGGCCGGGCTGCCGCTGAAGCTGCGCATCCAGGTCACCAGCTACGACGCGCTGTGCCTCATGGTCAACGCCGGGCTGGGCGTAGGGGTCATGCCCCGGGGCAGCGCGGCGCTGTACAAAGGCACGCTGGGCATCCGCACCATCACCCTGAATGAGCCGTGGGCGCACCGCCACCTCAAGTTGTGCGTGCGTACGGAAGAATCTCTCTCCAGCGTGGCGCGCCTGCTGGTGGACCACCTGCGCATGCCATGAAACGCCCCCCCCTGAGGCCCTGCGGGCCTTCCCCCCGCTCTCGCAGCGCCGTGCGCTGCGGGCAGGGGGACGCCGCCAGCGCGGCGGGGCGACCCTTGCGCGGCGGCCCCGGCCTGGGCAGCGCCAGTTTCGTGAGCCATGGGTGATGCTCGCAACATGAACCACTGATATGAGCCGAACCCACCTCCCCACTTTGACCACCCAGCCCAGATTGCAGTGGGACGTGTTCTGCCGCGTGATCGACAACTTTGGCGACATTGGCGTGTGCTGGCGCCTGGCAACCCAGCTGGCCTGGCAAGGCCAGCGCGTGCGCCTGTGGGTGGACGACGCCTCGGCCCTGGCCTGGATGGCACCACAGGGCTGCCCCGGCGTGGAGCTGCGCGACTGGCACGCCCCGCCCCCTGGCGCGCAAGAAGCACCCACTGATGTGATGGTAGAGGCCTTCGGCTGCGAAATTGCTCCTGAATTCATAGCTGCTACCGCTTACCGGGCAAACGCCAGAGGCCAAAAACCAGTATGGATCAACCTGGAATACCTGTCGGCAGAGCGCTATGTGGAACGCAACCACCGCCTGCCCTCGCTCCTCTCCAGCGGGCCCGCCCAGGGCTGGACGCGGTGGTTTTTCTACCCAGGCTTCACCGCCGCCACCGGCGGCCTGCTGCGTGAACCCGACTTGATACAGCGGCAAGAAGCGTTTGACGTGGCCGCATGGCAGAACGCGCATGCGCACCCCAGCCTGCCAGCGCCAGCCGGTGCCGCCGTGCGATGGATGTCCCTGTTCTGCTACGAGCCCGCCGCCCTGCCCCAATGGCTGCAGCTTTGCGAGGCCGCCAGCACGCCCACCCACCTGCTGGTGGCCCCTGGTCGCCCCGCGCACGCGGTGCAGCAGGCGCTGGGAATTTCAAGCAAAAATGCGCTCCAGGGCACGACAGATAAGCGCGGGCAGCTATACATTTCATACCGCACGCCTTGCCCCCAGGCGGCTTTTGATGAAATGCTCTGGGCTTGCGACCTCAATGCCGTGCGCGGAGAAGACTCCCTGGTGCGCGGCCTGTGGGCTGGCAAGGCGCTGGTCTGGCACATCTACCCGCAGGACGACGATGCACACCACGCCAAGCTGCAGGCCTTTCTGGACTGGCTGCAAGCACCCGCGTCACTGCGCCAGTTACACAACACCTGGAACGGCCTGGATGACTTGCCCCTGCAGTGGCCCGATGACGACACACTGCGCGAATGGACGGCGTGTGTGCAGGCGGCCAGGGCCCGACTGCTGATGCAGGACAACCTTGTTGCACAGCTTTTAGGCTTCGTAATGGAAAAACGGTAAAATCCAAGGCTTTGCGCAATTCCTACGCGGCACTCCCGTGCCCCGCAACAGCGCACTTCCGCCGCGGAACATGCACCGGCGGGCCCCGCCTTCATCAGCAGCCCGTCCGCATTGAGCGGCCCCAACCCAAGCAATCAGCTATGAAAATCGCTCAAGAAATCCGCGCCGGCAACGTCATCATGCACGGCAAGGACCCCATGGTCGTCCTGAAGACCGAATACGCCCGTGGCGGCCGCGGTGCTGCCACCGTGCGCATGAAGCTCAAGAGCCTGATCGGCAACTTCGGCACCGAAAACGTGTTCAAGGCCGACGACAAGATCGACAACGTGATCCTGGACAAGAAAGAGTGCACCTACTCTTACTTTGCCGATCCCATGTACGTTTGCATGGACGCTGACTACAACCAGTACGAAGTCGAAGCCGAAAACATGGGCGACGCACTGAACTACCTGGAAGACGGCATGGCCCTGGAAGTCGTGTTCTACGACGGCAAGGCCATCTCGGTGGAACTGCCCACCAGCGTCGAACGCGAAATCACCTGGACAGAACCCGCCGTCAAGGGCGATACCTCTGGCAAGGTTCTGAAGCCCGCCAAGATCGCTACCGGCTTCGAAGTGGCCGTGCCCCTGTTCGTGTCGCAAGGCGACAAGATCGAAATCGACACCCGCACTGGCGAATACCGCAAGCGCGTCTAAGGTCTCACTGGCCGCTGTGCCAGCCGCCTCACTTGTGAGGTGGCGCAGACCACAAAAAAAGGAGCCTTGAAGGCCAATGCCAGTAAGTTAAGCAAAGGCCCTTCGGGGTCTTTGTTGTTTGTACAGTG
>NZ_JAEFCH010000046.1:0-30108 GCF_016406015.1 Acidovorax sp. IB03
TTTCAGGTACTAGCGAGTAACATCGTGGAGGTTCGAGTCCTCTCCTGGGCACCAAATTCAAAAACCGCTGCACACGCAGCGGTTTTTTTTCGCCCAAAACATGGCGAGGGATTCAAACCATCCCCCAGCTTTCAGATATCAGGAATCAGACGCTTGCCTAACGAGAATGCATCGTCCCGCGCATAACCCAACTTATCGCAGAAGCTGAGCACACTGGCGTTGCTGGTGCGTACAAGCACATTGACTTTGGGACAGCCCAGCGCCAGCAAGCGTTGTTCCACCTCCTCCATCAGGGCGCGCCCCAAGGACATTTGCTGATGGCCGGGAGCGACGGCCAGGTAATAGACAGATCCTCGATGCCCGTCATAGCCCGCCATGGCGGTGGCTACCAGAACATCAGCCCCTTGGCTATCGGCCGGCAAGTTTCCCACGAGGAAAAGCTCTGGCTGGCAATGACTCTTGCGCTCAATATCCTTGTACGGATCGTTCCAAGGCCGGATCAGTCCGCAGTCACGCCATAGCGCGACTGCGGCCGATGCATCGGTCTCCCGAAACGGGCGAATCTTCAACGCCCGTACCGCCACTTATTTGCGCAGCAGCGTCTTGAGCACGTTCTGCAAACGGCGGGCGCTGCCTGCATCACTGGCACTCGACAACACACGAGCGGTGTCGTCACCCCATGTCTGGGCTGGCGACGGATCATTGCGGCGCGTCAGCAATTGCAGTTGCAGCATGCGGCGGGCAGCGATGTGCTCTGCGGGGGTTGGCACTTCTGCGGCAATCTCCAAGCGCAACAACGCTTCAGCAGCGTCACCCTTCGGAGCAGCAGACAGCGCCTGCGCCCAGGCGGCACGGACGGACGCAGACACACGTCCACCCAAATCCTGAGCACTGGGTAGCTGGGTCGCGTCTCGCTTTTCCCAAGCCGTCAGCAAGTGCGTCAATGCCTCGCCATGGGCCTGCGCAGCCAGCTTTTTCAGCGTTTGCTGCGCGTGCTCCATAGCATCACGCTGGGCACGGAATGCCGTATCCCCCAAACGTGGGCCACGGTCTTCGCGTTCTGGGCGGTCACCAAAACGACCACCCCGATCGTTGCGATCACCAAAGCGCCCATCTGCGCGAGGCCCGCGACTGCCGTCCCGATCACCCGGGCGACCATCTCGGCGATCTCCGGGACGAGCACCACGCCCCGCCACTGCAGGGGCATCCTTCTTCATGCCAGGCCGGTCGTCACCACGCACCGCAACCACAGGGCGCGCAGCAGGCTTGGGAGCTGCGGGCGCTGGGGCCGCGGTCTCGCCAGAGGCATCCGACGGCTGCTCGGATGCTACAGTTTCTGTAGCATCTTGCGCTGACACAGCTTGGCTCTTCTCGGAATCTGCTTCACTTTCGGCAACCGCCTGAGCCGCCAGCGCTTGGCCACGCAAAGCCGCCTCAAGGGCTTGCATGGCGGCGCGAATCTGCTGGGCATCGCCACTGGCATTGGCAGCCTCCAGCGCTTTGGAAGCCTCCAGCACAACGCGGTCGCGTGCGCTCAATTCCGTCGTGGCGCGCTCACGCTCCGCCGATTTGCGATTGAATGCCTCATCAATCGGCTTGCGGAAGGCATCCCAAAGTTTTTGCTCCTGCTTGCGGTCCAGCGGCACCGACTGGGCTTCGGCTTGCCAACGCTGCTGCAAGGACTTGACGGCATCGATGCGCAACACAGCAGCAGCACCGAGCACAGCCGCTTCTTCGATCATGGCATGGCGTCGCGCCAGGCTTTCCTTCTGCGCAGCTTCCAGAGGAGCAGCGGCAGCAGCAATCGCCTGCTTCCACAGGGGCTGCAACTCAGCAAACAGCTTTTCGCCCACATGTCCGCTTTCACGCCAGCGGTCACCAAACTGGTAAAGCGCACGGTGGATGCCCTTCCAGTCGCCAGAGGCAGCGTGCTCCTGGGCCCATGCCTTGACCTCTTCAATCAGCGCCAGACGCTGGGCCTTGTGCTCAGCAGCCTCGCTACGGATCTTGTCCAGCCAGGCCTCGACCACCTTGTGAGCCGCATTGCAGGCTTCGTCAAACTTTTTCCACAGCGCATGGTTGGGTGCGCCGCCTTGGTCCGTTTGCTTCCACTGCTCACGCAATTGACGCAGCGTTTCCTGCATCTTGCGGCCACCCAAGGCCTGGCCTTCAGGGCGATTGAGCAGCCCTTCGGCTTTGGCGACCAGGTCCTCGCGCACCTGATCAGCGCTCCAGCGCTGCCAGCCCTCCAGTTCACCTGCGGCAACCAAAGCGGAATGGACTTGCTGCTCCAAAGCAGCATCGATGTGCTTCCCTTGGGTCTTGAGCTCTGCGCGCAGCGCAGCGGCCGCGCCTGCACTGGCTTTGCCGTGGCCTTCAGCCGTTTCTTTTTCCAGCGTGGCCAACGCTTCGCGCACCGCCTGTACGGCTTTGTCACGCACTTCGGGGTCTACCTTGGGCTTGGCGGGGCGGGCTGACTTGGCCGCGGCAGCCGCTGCCTCAGAAGGCAAACCACGGGCTACGCGCAGCTCATCGGCCCACACAGGCACGGGGGGCAGAGGCGCATTGACGTCTTCAGCAGCCGCGATGGCCTGCGCCAGAGCGGGCTGAAACGCTTCCCACACCACCAGCAACTGGGCCTTGGAGCTTTCCAGCTGTTGCGGAAAGCGTGCTTCCACGCTCACCCAGCTGGCATCACTGGTCAGCCCCTGGGCTTGTTCTTGCCAGCGCGCAACGTCAGCACGCAATAACTCCAGAGCTGCCTGGGCATCGCGCCAGGACTTGGTGGAAAGCACCTCAATGCGCTGGGCCAGCAACACTGCGGCCTCGCGCTGCACCTGCACGCGGTGCTGCAGATCTTCGATGACTTTGACACGGTCAGCAATCTGTACCTTCAACAGCGACAGCGGCTCCCTCGACAAAGGCGCACCGGCCTTCGCTGCATCGCGCTGCCATGCCAGGGCATCGGCAATGTTGAGCTTGGAGGCAGACAGCAAAGCCTGGGCTTTGTCTGCCCATTCAGCCGCGATGGCCTCTTGGCCCTTGGCACGGCGGATTTCGTCCAGTCGCTCGCGGACCGCACGGGCAGCACCCTTGTCACGACCGCTCAACTCCTTGAACACTTCTTGCAACTGCTCCGGCGCAGGCTGTGTGGTCAACCACTCGCGGATACGCGACGCCCGCTCTCCGGACGTGGCTGCAGAGAACGCGCCACCGGTCAATGCATCCAGTGGATGCGGCTCATGGGTTTTGGCCGGGGCCGGATTCACTTCAGGTGCTTCAGACATTTTGCTGCGGGAAAAAAAAGGAAACATGGGTTCATTGAAAAACAGAGAAGGCCTCAATGGGAGTCCCTGAGAACCTTCCCGGCCCTACACAGAGGGGCCGCGATGACGAGAACAAATATCTGCAAGGAGCTGCGGCCTGACCTCAAGCGAGGAACAACTCGCTCATGATGCCGCTGCACTCAACCCTGGGGCATGACTTGACACAAAGACTCCCAATGCACTTCTCGTCATGCCTCGTGCGGGGCTGCACCTATGGCACCGCCCCAGGAAAGGCTCCCATTATCTATATATATGCAAGCGCAGTTGCATTGGCACCGTACGGTGGGACGAAAGCACGCAAGAGTTACCTGCATAGCAACGGCTGCGCCGCAAACAAGAAAGCCCGACCAGCACCACCACAAGGCAGGCTGACCGGGCTTGACGGCTGACACAACGGTCTTTGCCATCTATTCGCACGATGGAGGAAATCGTCCTGCGTGCGAGGGGGCAAGAGATTGCCCCCAGGGGGTTGCCTTGAAAGCCTTGCCTGCTGCACCTGGGCACTGAATGCCATCGGAGGGAGGCTTGGCTTCGTTCGGCGATGCCTGAAATCACAGGCAATTTCACCTTATCAAACCGGGCATCGAACTTCAAGCTGCAATTTAAATCGGACTCACGCCACCGATAGATTCTTTGACACCGATGCTCAGCCCCTCAAGGGAAATTCAGCAATTTGGACTGTCATCGCAGAGAAAAACTGGCTAAAACCACAGTTATTTTATAATTTTTTTGTCTTAAAACTATTTTTGATAGTATTGACCAAGCATTAAGTACCCTCCTAGAATCCGCCAGCCTTGAAAACCAAGGCATCCAAAGTCCCAATCCGCTGCCGAACCCGGCTAAGTCAACACTGTCTCCCCTGCACTACGCAGTCACCGCAGACAGCAGTTGATGGCGTACCAATCCAAGCGGAAGCTCGCTTCAGCACTGCGAACACCAGCAGTCACTCCAGAGCCTCCGCCTCAGAAAGGAAGAGCTATGACAGCGTCAGGAAAATTTGTCTCCGGCCTACGAACCTTCGTGAACGATGTGACCAATGGTTTTCTTGAAATCACCCACAACAGCTTTGCCCTCATCGGCTTGGCTGTTGCCTTTGTTGCGATCACACTGACTGCGCGCCCTGATCTGCGCCAGGCAGGAGAGGAGCAACTCATGAACTGGCTGCAGGAGCGACAAGTCGCAGCCATCGGCATGCCCGTAGAGCCCGATGCCAGCGAACGCGCTACGGCAGGCAACCCCAAGGACCTGCCCAAAGAGCAGGCGGCTGTGGCCTTTTGGCTGAGCAAAAAGTACAAGGTGGCTCCAGAGCCCCTGAGCGTTCTGGTCGCTGAGGCGTATGACATTGGCACACGCACCAAGCTGGATCCGACCCTCATCCTCGCCATCATGGCCATCGAGTCAAACTTCAATCCGTTTGCCCAAAGCGCGGTCGGTGCGCAAGGCCTGATGCAAGTGATGACCCGTGTGCATACGGAGAAGTACCAGAATTTCGGTGGGCACTTTGCGGCGTTCGACCCTGTGTCCAACCTTCGCGTCGGCGTCAAGGTGCTGCAGGAGTGCATTGCACGCGCAGGTTCCATCGAAGGGGGTTTGCGCTATTACGTGGGCGCCGCCAACCTGCCCGATGATGGTGGATACACCGCCAAGGTGATGGCAGAGCATTCGCGCTTGCGCCAGGTGGCCAATGGCCGGTCTGTACCCGTCAATGCACCCGTCATGCTCTCCACCCAAGCTCCTGCGGCCACACCGGCGCAAGCTATTCCAGCCGCCTCGCGCAATGCTGGAGAACGCCCCTCGGCCGAAGCCGACAGCAAGGTCGCGTTGCTCGGTTCCGTGGGCTCCTGAAGTCAGGTGCTGTCACCCCGTGTGGCAGCACAGTATTCAGAGCAGAAACTCACCAAAACGCCCAGCGGACTCAAAGCGCCGCAATCCGGCAGGCCCGCAGGTACCTCAGCTACACTACGGGGGTACGCGACTGGCGATAGGCGTGGCACTTTTCAGGTGTCACCGCTGACGTGGAAAACAACAAGATCCGTCATCTTGTGAACCACTGGGGAGCGTGCCGCGAAGGACCTGGGCCTGAGCGTTCCGCCGTTCGCCTGGGCAGCCCTTGTTTCAAGGGACATAAGTTCATAGGACTGCCATACCATGTACGACCGCAAAATTCTTGTCGAACAAACCGATCCCGAGCTGTTTGCTGCCATCCAGGCTGAAAACGCCCGCCAAGAGCACCACATCGAGCTGATCGCCAGCGAGAACTACGCCTCCCCCGCCGTGATGTGGGCGCAAGGCACCCAGCTCACCAACAAATACGCCGAAGGCTACCCAGGCAAGCGCTACTACGGTGGCTGCGAGCACGTGGACGTGGCCGAGCAACTGGCCATTGACCGCGTGAAGAAGATCTTCGGCGCCGATGCTGCCAACGTGCAACCCCATTGCGGCGCATCTGCCAATGAAGCCGTGTTCCTAGCCTTCCTGAAGCCCGGCGACACCATCATGGGCATGAGCCTGGCCGAAGGCGGCCACCTGACCCACGGCATGCCGCTGAACATGTCGGGCAAGTGGTTCAACGTGGTCAGCTACGGTCTGGACAAGAACGAAGCCATTGACTACGACGCGATGGAAGCCAAGGCCCGCGAGCACAAGCCCAAGCTGATCGTGGCTGGGGCATCTGCTTACAGCCTGCACATCGATTTCGAGCGCTTTGCCAAGATCGCCAAGGAAATTGGCGCCATCTTCATGGTGGACATGGCCCACTACGCCGGCCTGATCGCCGCCGGTGTGTACCCCAACCCCGTGCCCCACGCCGACGTGGTCACATCCACCACGCACAAGAGCCTGCGCGGCCCCCGTGGCGGCATCATCCTGATGAAGGCCGAACACGAGAAGGCCATCAACAGCGCCATCTTCCCCGGCCTGCAAGGCGGCCCCCTGATGCACGTGATTGCCGCGAAGGCCGTGGCCTTCAAGGAAGCACTGACGCCCGAGTTCAAGGCCTATCAAGAGCAAGTGGTGAAGAACGCCAAGGTCGTGGCCGAGACGCTGACCCAGCGTGGTCTGCGCATCGTGAGCGGTGGCACGCAAAGCCACGTGATGCTGGTGGATCTGCGCGCCAAGGGCATCACGGGCAAGGAAGCCGAGGCTGTGCTGGGCGCTGCTCACATGACCATCAACAAGAACGCCATTCCCAACGACCCTGAAAAGCCGATGGTGACCAGCGGCGTGCGCATTGGCACCCCCGCCATGACCACCCGTGGCTTCAAGGAAGAAGAAGCGCGCCTGACGGCCAACCTGATCGCCGACGTGCTGGACAACCCACGCGATGAAGCGAACATCGCCGCCGTGCGCGAAAAGGTCAACGCCCTGACCGCACGCTTCCCTGTCTACCGCTAAGCAGGTAGCCAGCGACCATGAAATGCCCCTTCTGCAGCCACCTGGAAACGCAAGTCGTTGAAACACGGGTGTCTGAAGACGGGGTGTTCATCCGGCGCCGCCGCCAGTGCGGCGCCTGTGACAAGCGTTTCACGACCTACGAGCGGCCGGAAGTGAACTTTCCGGCCATCGTGAAGAAAGACGGTCGCCGCATCGAGTACGAACGCGGCAAGCTGCTCGCCTCTTTCAACCTGGCGCTGCGCAAGCGCCCGGTGAGCACCGAGCAGATCGATAGCGCCATTGAGCGCATTGAAGAAAAGCTGCTGAACCTGGGGCAGCGCGAAGTGAACTCCGGCCGCATTGGCGAGCTGGTGATGCGCGAGCTCAAGAAGCTCGACAAAGTCGCCTACATCCGCTTTGCCAGCGTGTACCGCAGCTTTGAAGACATTGACGAGTTCAGAGCGCTGGTAGACGAAGTGCGCAAATAGGCTGGTGTTGCCTGGGTTGTGCAGGCAGATACAACCAAGCTATTATTTTTATAGCTGCTTGCGCTTGCTGCATAAGCGCTATAGGCCAATTTGGCTAATAGTCCTCAATCACCCAGACATCAATCGCTTCAAAGCGCCTACGGGCAGATGTGCCCTCACCCCGGCCCACTACGGGGCACGCTGGATGCGGTTGGTGAGCGGTGGCGCTATCGGGCTGTGTGCCAGCACGTAGGCCTCCAGCACATCCAGATCGAGATCGCCGCCTGTAGTGTCTCGCCCCTCCATGAACACCGTGAAGCCATCCCCACCGCTGGCCAGAAAGCTGCTGATGGCCACCCGCACTACGGCGGTGTCCTCCAGCGGCTTGCCATGCAGGGTCATCTGGCTGATGCGCGAGCCAGCGGGTTGCGACAGGTCGTACCGGTAGCCAAATCCTTCAGACACCGACAGCACCCGAGGGGACTGCAGCGTGCTGGTGCCGCCGGCAAACTGTTGCTCCAGCACCGCGCGGATCTGCGCGCCGGTGTACGTGCGCACCATGATGTTGTTGCCAAACGGCTGAACGCTGAAAAGCTGCCCATAGCGCAGCTGGCCTTGCGCATCAGGCACCAGATCAGCCCGCAAGCCACCGGGGTTCATGAACGAGAGCTGGGCACCGCCCTTCTGCGGCGCGCGGGTCGCGGCCAACTGGGCATCTGCCACCAGATTGCCCAACGTGCTTTCCAGCGCTTCGTTGCGCACGCGCAGCAGCGGCGCACTGGCCCGGCCCACGGGCCGCTGCGCCAGGGGTTCGGCAGCGGCCTTGTAGCGTGCCACCAGTTGCTGCACGAACGGATCGGCCGGATAGGCCGGTACGGCAGCGTTCAGGGGCACCAGCCCCTGGCTGCCGGTAAATGCCTCGCCCTGCACGATGTGGTTGTGGGCACTTTTGTGCACTAGCTTGCGGGTGGCGGTGTCCACCCGCAGTGACACCTCGGTCAGCAGCGCACCGTACTGCCCGGCGCTGGTCAGCAAAAACGGGCGGGCTGGATTGATGCGGGCGTAGTCACACACATAGGCCTGGTGGGTGTGGCCGGAGACGACCACATCCACAGAGGGGTCCAGCCGCTCCAGAATCGGCACGATGTCGCCGTTGATGCCCGAACACTCCTGCCCCAGCACCTCGGCATCGGTGTAGCCCCCTTCGTGGATGGCGACGACGATCACATCCGCGCCCTGGGCGCGCAACTGGGGCACCAGGGCATTGGCCGTGGCGGCCTCGTCTTCAAAACGCAGGCCTTTCACGCCCGCAGGGCTCACCATGGTGGGCGTGGCCTTGAGCGTCATGCCGATGAAGCCCACCGCCACGGTGGCATCGCCCTGCGAGAAACGTTTGATGCCCGTAGCGGGCAACAAAGGCTGACCATCTTCACGCACGGTGTTGGCGGCCAGAAAGCGGAACTTGGCCCCTTCAAAGGGCGTGCTGATCTGGCAGGGCTCGCGCACCGTGAACTTCTCGCAACCGCCCTGCTGCAGGCGCAGCAGCTCTTGCCAGCCCCGGTCAAATTCGTGGTTGCCTACTGCAGAGAAGTCGATCTGCATGTGGTTCACGGCTTCGATGGTGGGCTCGTCCAGGAACAGGGCCGACACCAGGGGCGATGCGCTCACCATGTCCCCAGCGGTGATCACGGCATGGTGTGGATGGCGGGCCTTGAGCTGCGCGATGGCGCTGGCCAGGTAGGCGGCGCCACCGGCGGGCACACGCTCCACGCCCTGCTGGCTGCGGATGGGTACTGCAATGTGGGGCGGCTCCAGGTTGCCGTGAAAATCGTTGAAGGCGATCAGCCCGATATCCACGAAGTTGGCTTCAGCCTGCGAACCCGAGGGATGGGCGCAGCCCAGCAACGTGGTCAAAGTGAGGGTTGCCGCCAGTGCGGCGACCGCTTTGCTAGCGTTTTTCACGATCATTCCAAGCTCCGTTCCTTGAGGGCGCTGCGCCCCACCTTCCAGGCACACAGGCAGGACAACACACTGGCCACCATGGCTGCCCAGTACACCGACGCCAAGCCGGCAGCATCGCCCAAAGCGCCCCCTGCCAACGCCCCCACCACGCCAGGCAGGCCATAGGCCAGCACCGTGTACAAGGCCTGCCCGCGCCCGCGCAGGCGACCTGGGAAGTATTCCGACAGCAGCGCCATACACGCCGTGTGGTGGGCCGCAAAGGTGAGCGCGTGCAGCATCTGCGCCACCACCAGCACCAGCAACCACGCACCTGCGGCAGCCGTCATGCCCATGCGCAGCGCCATGGCGGCAGCGCACACCAGCAGCCAGCGACTCAAGGGCCAGCGAGGCAGCCAGCGCCCCTGGGTGAAGAACCATGCGATCTCTACCACCACAGACACCGCCCACAGCACGCCAATGGTCGATTTGCGATACCCCAAGGCATCCAGGTACAGCGAGAAGAACACGTAGACCGCAATGTGGGCCAGAACGTGAAAGCAAGCCGATGCGAAAAACCACCGCACCTGGGGCCTGCGCAAGACGGGGGCCATGGCAGGCCTGGCGCCATGACTGGTGCTGGAAGAAGGCGGCCCCTCTTCCAGGCGGGGCAAGAGCCAGGTGCTGGCCACCACCGCCACCAGGGTGGCCAGCGTCCAGCCTGGGAAATCGGCCATGCCAAACTGCTCAAACCACGCCCCGGCCGCAAACACCGTGACCAGAAAGCCCAGCGAGCCCCACAGCCGAACCCGGCCATAGCGGCGCGCATCGAAGCTGCCTTCCTGGCTCACCAAGTGGGCCATGGCGGCCTCGCTCATCGGCATCATGGCGCTGGTGTGGGCGAACATGAGCAGCAACACGGCCGCAATCCACCAAGTGCCGCCGGGCACCCACAGACCCGCGGAAATCACCAGCGCCAGCGTCGAACACCAGCGCAGCAAGGGCACACGCTGGCCGGTATGGTCGCTCAACATGCCCCAGCCATAAGGCGCAAACAGGCGCGTGAGGGATTGCAGCGACGTCAGCACCCCGATGGTGACCAGGGGCAGGCCCAGGCTTTTGAGCCAGAGCGGCAGGTACGGGTTGAAAAACCCGATGTGTGCGAAGTAACTGGCCGACAGGGCAGCAAACGGCACCAGCGGCCGCCGCGCCCCCAGCGTGCGCAAGCGCTGCATGCGAGGCGACTGCCTGGCAGCGCTTACAGGAACGAGGCTTTGATGGGCGCCACCGCGTGCACCACATCGCCGCACTGGGCCCGGTGGCGCAGGGCATGGTCCATCACCACCAGGGCCAACAGGGCCTCGGCGATGGGCGCAGCACGAATGCCGACGCAAGGGTCATGCCGCCCCTTGGTGATGACCTCGGTGGGGTTGCCGTGGACGTCGATCGATTCACGGGGGCTGATGATGGAGCTGGTGGGCTTGATCGCCAGGCTCACTTCCAGGTCTTGCCCAGTGCTGATACCGCCCAGCACCCCCCCAGCGTTGTTGGACATGAAGCCGTTGGGTGCCATGGAATCGCCATGGGTGGTGCCGCGCTGGGCCACGCTGGCAAAGCCGGCGCCAATTTCCACGCCCTTGACGGCGTTGAGCCCCATCATGACGAAGGCAATGTCGGCGTCCAGCTTGTCGTACAGCGGCTCACCCAAGCCTACCGGCACGCCCGTGGCCTGCACGCGGATGCGCGCACCGCAGGAATCACCCGCCTTGCGCAAGGCGTCCATGTAGTCCTCGTATTCAGCGACGTCAGCCACCGGCGCAAAGAACGGATTGCTGCGCACGTGATCCCAGCTCTCAAAGGGGATTTCCAGCTCGCCCAGCTGCGTCATGCACGCGCGAAACTGCGTTCCATATTGCTGCTGCAGCCATTTCTTGGCCACGGCACCAGCAGCCACAGTGGGGGCGGTCAGCCGGGCAGAGGAGCGGCCGCCACCGCGCGGGTCACGAATGCCGTATTTGTGCCAGTAGGTGTAGTCGGCGTGGCCAGGGCGGAAGCTCTGCGCGATGTTGCCGTAGTCCTTGCTGCGCTGGTCGGTGTTGCGAATGAGCAGGGCAATGGGGGTGCCCGTGGTCTTGCCTTCGTACACCCCCGAGAGAATTTCCACGGCATCGGGCTCGTTGCGCTGCGTAACGTGCCGGCTGGTGCCTGGGCGGCGGCGGTCCAGGTCGATCTGGATGTCGGCCTCGGACAACGGCATGCCAGGCGGGCAGCCATCAATCACGCAGCCGATGGCTGGACCATGGGATTCACCAAAATTGGTGACAGTGAAAAGGGTGCCTAGGGTATTGCCGCTCATAGCGAGGATTATCCCAGAGCAATTCAGTCCCACATGCGCATACAGCGCTTGGCAGAGCGCGTGTGTAGGACTAGCATGGGGTCAGACTCTTGAGAAGCGCATGCCAACCTCCCCATCGCTCCATGGAGCCCCCGCCACGCCACGCACTCTGTTGCACCATGAGCCGCCCCCCTGCTGGCCGACAGCCCCTTGCGCCAAGCCCTGGATTGCAGCGACAACGCCATCGCGCTGACCAACCGCGACCGGCAGGTGGTGTATGTCAACCAGGGCTTCACGCGCCTTTTTGGCTTCACCATTGACGAGGCGCGGGGCCGTTACCTCAGCGACATGCTGCAAGGACCGCACACGCACCAAGGCCTGACGGAAGCCATTCGCAGCGGATTACGCCTGCAAGGGCATTACCACGGCGATGCGCTCATCTACAGCCGCGATGGCCAACCGCGCTGGGTATCGATGGTGGTCAACAAAGCGGATGAAGCACAGGGAGGTCCCGGCGGCTCCATCACGGTGCTCACCGACATCACCCTGACCAAGATGCATGAAGTGCTGCAAAAGCGCGTGCTCGAAAGCATGGTTAGCGAAACCAGCCTGCCCGAGCTGATGACCAGGGTGTGCAAAGAGGTGGAAAACATTGCCCCGGAGGTCACGGCCTCCATCCTGGCGGTAGACACGAACGGCCGGGTTCATCCCCTGGCGGCCCCCGGTTTACCAGACCACATCTGCGCGGCACTCGATGGCGTGCAGATCGGCCCCAACGTTGGCTCCTGCGGCACGGCGGCCTATTTGGGCAAGCCTGTGGTCACCACCAGCATCGCCACCGACCCGCGCTGGGATGACTACCGCGCCCTCTTCAAATCGACCGGACTCAAGGCCTGCTGGTCCAGCCCCATCAAAAACCACGAGGGGCAGGTGGTGGGCACATTCGCGTTTTACTTCAAGGAGCCGCGCGAACCCAATGCGCTGCACAAGAGCCTGGTGCAGGTCTGCCTGCACCTGTGCGCCCTGGCCATTGAGCGCGACGCTTCGCGCCAGCGCATCCACCAGCTGGCGTTTTTTGACGTACTCACCGGTCTGCCCAACCGTGCCATGTTCCGCAACAGCGCGGAAAGGGCCCTGTCCAGCATGGCACGTGACCACCAGACCGGCGCCCTGCTCTTCGTGGACCTGGACCGATTCAAGCAGGTCAACGACACCCAGGGCCATGCGGCCGGAGACACCTTGCTGCGGGTAGTGGCGCAGCGTCTGGGCGAATGCGTGCGCGCCCAAGACTGCATTGGCCGCCTGTCGGGCGACGAATTCGTGCTGCTGCTGTCCAACTGCACCACGGAGCAAGCGGTGCAAACGGCGCAGCGTGTACTGGGCAGCATCGCCATGCCGGTAGAGATCCAGGGCCAGATCAACCTGCCCAGCGCCAGCATCGGCATTTCCATTTGCCCGCATGATGGCAACGACATCGATACGCTGTTGCGACACGCTGACCAGGCGATGTACCAGGCCAAAAGCGACCATCGCCACAGCCTGCAGCTTTTCAGCCTGGAGATGAACCGGCGCGCCCAGGAACGCGCCGCCATGGAGCGGGCCCTGCACCACGCATTGGAGCGTGGCGAGCTGACCCTGCACTACCAGCCCCAGATCACCTCAGACCCGGTGCTGGCGCTGCACGGCATGGAGGCCCTGGCCCGCTGGAGCCATCCCGAATGGGGCGCAGTCTCTCCAGCGCAGTTCATCCCCCTGGCCGAAGAAACCGGGTTGATTCCGGCGCTTACCGATTGGCTGGTGAATGAGGTCTGCCAGCAAATCAACACCTGGCGCGCAGCGGGCATTGCGGTGCCGCACGTGGCGGTGAATCTGTCCGGGCGCAGTTTTCACCAAAAAGGGTTTGCGCAGAACGTGAGCGACACCTTGCGCCAGCATGGCTTGGCGGCGCACGACCTGCTGCTGGAAATCACCGAGAGCGTGATGATGGATGCGCGCGAGATAACCCAGGAGAACATCGAGTTGCTGAGCCAGCAGGGATTTCGCCTGTCACTGGATGACTTTGGCACCGGCTACTCCAGCCTGAGCTACCTGCACCGACTGCCGATCACAGAGCTGAAGCTGGACAAGTCTTTTGTGCAGGACCTGGAACACAGCGAAACGGCCCGGGCGCTCACGATTTCCGTGCTGAGCATCGCGAAGAGTCTGGGCATGACCGTGGTGGCCGAGGGGGTGGAAACGTCGCAGCAGTGCCGCTGGTTGCAAGAGCACGGCTGCGAAGTGATGCAAGGCTACCTGCTAGGCCGCCCCATGCCGGCACACATGCTGCACGCGTGGTCTTTGGAAGCCAGTGCCGTTTGCTGCAGCTGAGGACCTGGGCCGCAGCCCCTGCGCTCAAGCTTTGGTATCGTCTTCCGCAGGCCAGTCGCGGATGTAGGCCTTGAGCATCTGGTTTTCGAAGTTCTGGCTGTCCACCACAGCCTTGGCCACGTCGTAGAAGCTGATCACGCCCATGAGCATGCGCTTGTCCATCACGGGCATGTAACGGGCGTGGCGATCCAGCATCATGCGGCGCACCTCGTCCATGTCGGTTTCCAGCGTGCAGGTCAATGGCGCATCGTCCATCGCAGAGCGCACGCGCATGGTGCCCACCGAGCCCCCGTTGCGCACCATGGCCTGGATCACTTCGCGGAAAGTGAGCATGCCCACCAGGTCACCCAGCTCCATCACCACCAGCGACCCAATGTCTTTCTCGGCCATCACCTGGGCCGCTTGGGCCAAAGGCTCGTCCGGCGTCACGGTGTAGAGGGTGTTTCCTTTGACGCGAAGGATGTCGCTGACTTTCATGGTGCAAGGTCTCCGGGGGGCGCGCTGCGCTGTAGGCGTAATCGCATCAAATATAGCCCACAATTTACGCCCATATCGACAACATCGGAGACAGAACCCATGCCCGGTTATTCAGACCCCGGCTTTGACACGCTGGCCCTGCACGCAGGCGCCAGCCCCGACCCCGCCACCGGCGCGCGCGCCACCCCCATTCACCTGACCACCTCGTTCGTCTTTGAGTCGAGCGACCACGCGGCCTCCCTCTTCAACCTGGAGCGCGGCGGCCATGTGTACAGTCGCATCAGCAACCCCACCAACGCGGTGCTGGAGCAGCGCGTGGCCGCCCTGGAAGGCGGCGTGGGTGCCATTGCCACCGCCAGTGGCCAGGCCGCACTGCACCTGGCGATTGCCACGCTGATGGGCGCAGGCAGCCACATCGTGGCCAGCACGGCGCTGTATGGAGGATCACAGAACCTGCTGCACTACACGCTGTCACGCTTCGGCATCGAGACCACCTTCGTCAAGCCCGGAGACATCGACGGCTGGCGCGCTGCGGTGCGCCCCACTACCCGCCTGTTCTTTGGCGAAACCGTGGGCAACCCCGGCCTGGATGTGCTGGACATCCCCACCGTGTCGTCCATCGCGCACGATGCGGGTGTGCCGCTGCTGGTGGACTCCACCCTCACCTCGCCTTGGCTTATCAAGCCGTTTGAACATGGCGCAGATCTGGTCTACCACTCGGCCACCAAGTTCCTCTCGGGCCACGGCACGGTGGTGGGCGGCATCGTGGTGGATGGCGGCAGCTTTGACTGGGACGGCCCGAAGTCGGCCGGCAAGTTTGCCGAGCTGACGCAGCCCTACGATGGCTTTCACAACATGGTGTTCACCGAAGAGAGCACCGTGGGCGCTTTTTTGCTGCGCGCGCGGCGCGAGGGCCTGCGCGACTTTGGCGCCTGCATGAGCCCGCACACGGCCTGGCTCATCCTGCAAGGCATTGAGACCCTGCCGCTGCGCATGGCGCAGCACATGCGCAACACCGAGAAGGTGGTCGAATTTCTGGCCGCGCAGCCGTTTGTGTCGCGCGTGGGTCACCCCTTGCTGGAGTCTCACCCCAGCCATGCCCTCGCGCAAAAGCTGCTGCCACGCGGCGCGGGCTCGGTGTTCAGCTTTGACCTCAAGGGCAACCGCGAGCAGGGCAAGAAGTTCATTGAAACCCTCAAGGTCTTCAGCCACCTGGCCAATGTGGGCGACTGCCGCAGCCTGGTGATCCACCCGGCCAGCACCACGCACTTCCGCATGAGCGACGAGGCGCTGGCGGGTGCAGGCATCAGCCAGGGCACGATCCGCCTGTCCATCGGCCTCGAAGACGCGGACGACCTCATCGACGACCTCAAGCGCGCGCTGAAAGCCGCTGAGAAAGCGGGGGCCTGACCATGTACGTCCAAGTCAACGGCGCCGCCATCTACTGCTACACCGGCGGCAAAGCGTTTGATGCCGCCAAGCCCACGGTGGTGTTCATCCATGGCGTGCTTAACGACCACAGCGTGTGGGCCCTGCAAAGCCGCTACATGGCCAACCACGGCTGGAACGTGCTGGCCATCGACCTGCCCGGCCACTGCAAGAGTGGCGGCGATGCGCCCGCCACGGTGGAGCAAGGCGCAGACTTCATCGGCGCGCTGCTGGATGCAGCAGGCGTGCAGCGCGCGGCGCTGGTGGGCCATAGCTGGGGTTCGCTCATTGCCATGGAAGCCGCCGCGCGGCTCAAGGACCGCATCAGCCATCTGGTGCTGGTGGGCACGGCCTTCCCGATGAAGGTGTCGCCCGCACTCATCGAGGCCTCGCAGACCGACCCGGAGAAGGCGATGCGCATGGTCAACGTGTTCTCGCGCAGCACGCTGTCTGCGCCCCCGTCAGCCCTGGGGCCTGGCACCTGGGTGTTTGGCGCGGGCATGGCGCTGGGGCGCAAGGTGCTGCGCAGCAACCCGCAGGTCAATGTGTTCCACCGGGGTTTTGTGGCCTGCGACAGCTACGCGGGCGGCGAGGCGGCCATGGCGCAACTGACTTGCCCCGTGCTGTTTGCGCTGGGCAGCCAGGACCAGATGACGGCACCCAAGGCGGCCCAGGGCCTCGTCAAGGCCGCCCAGGCCGCTGGCAAGCAGGTGCAGATCGCCCATCTGCCCGTGGGCCACAACCAGATGACCGAGGCGCCGGAAGAAACACTGGCCGCCATCCGGGACTTCCTGGCCCGGTGACCCACCAAACCCCGGCGCGCTGGCAGGCCCGCCGGGGTTTCAATAGCCGGTTCAAGGTGGCAGACCCGTTGGCGACAGCACACCCGCACTGCCCCGCTGGTGCGCGCCAGAACTGCGGCGTATAACGCGGGCAGAGGGGCTTTACCCCCGCCCGGAGACAACGCCATGACCAGCCAGACTGCCACCCCGCAACCCGCGCCAAGCGCAGACCCTAGGGCCTTCAAAAGCTTCGCGGACTTCTACCCCTTTTATCTGAGCGAGCACAGCAACCGCACCTGCCGCCGTCTGCACTTTGTGGGCTCCACACTCAGCCTGCTCTGCCTGGGCATGCTGGTGGCCACGGGCAAGCCGCAGTACCTGCTGTATGGCCTGCTCTGCGGCTATGGCTTTGCCTGGGTGGGGCACTTCGGCTTTGAGAAGAACAAGCCTGCCAGCTTCAAGCGGCCGCTCTACAGCTTCATGGGCGACTGGGTGATGTACAAGGACATCTGGACGGGGAAGGTGCCGTTTTGAAGCACTGATTCGCACAGCTTCCGCTGCGAAAAATTCAAGCCAAAACAGGCTCTAGCGCTCACCAATCAAGCGCCAGCAGCTATTATTTATATAGCAAAATTAAACCACCCGTTGCACGTCCAAGGCAGGCTCAGTGCCCGCGCTGGTCTGCAGTACATCCTCCAGCAGCAAGCCTTCCAGCCGGGCTTTGGACCACAGCGGCTGCAAGCTTTCAGAGCGCTCCAGCAGCAGGCGCTGCACCAGCGGCGCCAGGGGGGTGGTGCGCGGGTTGGCCAGCAATACATAGCGGGACTCGGGCACATCCGCTTCGCCCACCGCCGCATCGTTGACCTGGCCCACCCAGTCCAGCGCAGTCAGCGCCTCCAGCACCGGGGCCAGCTGCAACCCATCCACCCGCAGCAACTGCGCGAGCTGGCTGGGGCGCAGGCCCTTGAGGGGCTGGTGGCGCACGCGGTGCAACTGCTGCAGCACTTCTACCGCCAGCTGAAACGTCCAGCCCGCCACCGTGCCGCGCCGCGCCACCCCGGCCAGCAGGCTGGGCAAATAGGCTGTGACCACCGCACCCAGCAGCACAATGACCCAGGCCACATAGATCCACACCAGCAGGATGGGCAGCGTGGCAAACGCGCCATACACCACCGAATAGGTGGGCACCTTGCCCAGGTACACCGCCAGCACCTTCTTGGCCAGCTCGATGCACACGGCCACAAACAGCCCACCCGTCCAGGCGTGGCGCCACTTCACCGGCGTGTTGGGCACATAGTGGTAAAGCGCCGCCATGCCGCCCGCCAGCACCACAAACTGGATCGAATCAAACAGCAGTTGCACCCCGTCGGGCAGGCGCTTGACCAGCCCACCCGATGCCGACATCACATACGACGTGAGCGCGAGGCTCGCGCCCATCAGCAGCGGGCCCAGCGTGATGGCGGCCCAGTAGATCAGCACCCGCTGCCCCAGCGGCCGCAGGCGCTGCACGCGCCAGATGTCGTTGAGCGTGCGGTCGATGGTGAGGATCAGCGCCAGCGCCGTGGCCAGCAGAATGCTGAACCCTGCCGCCCCCAGGCTGCTGGCCTTGGAGGCAAACTGCGTGAGGTAGCCCAGCACCTGGCGCGAGATGCTGTCAGGCACCAGGCTGCTGACCAGCCAGCCCTGCAGCGCATCTTGCAGCTTGCCAAAGATGGGGAAGGCGGTGAACACCGCCAACGCCACGGTAAAGAACGGCACCAGCGCCAGGATGGTGGTGAAGGTCAGGCTGCTGGCCGTGAGGCCCAGGTGGTCTTCACGAAAGCGCTCGCGCAGCGTCTGGGCCGTGGTTTTCCAGGGGAAGTGCGACAGCTCGGTCATGAGCGCCTCCACGCGCAGTGCGGCTGTCTGGAGCGTGCTATGCACTTTTACGTGCCCACGAAAGCCGGGGAAAGGCCCGGCAACTAGGCGCAGGACGCGCCGCGGTATGGATACCGCAAGCGTTCTGCAACAACGTGGCCGGGCCTTTCCCCGGCTTTCCCGAAGGGTTGGGCCACCAGGCCAACGTGGGTACGTAAAAGTGCATAGCACGATCTAGAAAGAACATGGCCGATATGATGCCACCCCAATGACTGCATCCCCCGCCATCCCCAATCCCCCCGCAGACCACGGCGTTGCCGCCACACGTTGGGTGGCCACGGGCAGCCTGCTGGCCCTGATCGTTCTGTGCCTGGCCTGGGAGCTGGTGCTGGCACCTGTGCGCCCCGGTGGAACCTGGCTGGCCATCAAGGCCCTACCGCTGTGCATACCGCTGGCAGGCATCCTCAAAAACCGCATGTACACCTACCGCTGGGTCAGCCTGGTGATCTGGCTGTATTTCACCGAAGGCGTGGTGCGCGGCTGGAGCGACAAGCCCCCATCGCAGTGGCTGGCCTGGGCCGAAGTGGCGCTGTGCCTCGCGCTGTTCACCGCCTGCACGCTGCATGTGCGTCTGCGCCAGCGCAACGCCCGGGCGGCGGCTGATACCGCTGGGGCGTCTGTCTGACACGCCTCCGCCAGTCCTCCTGTTTACCGATCTTGAAGACGCTCTGCCATGACCTCTTTGCTTGACACCCTGCGCTCCATCGTGGGCGATGCCCATGTACTGACCGAAGGCGACCTCACCGCCTGGGAACAAGACTGGCGCCGCCGCGTGCGCGGCAAGGCCCTGGCTGTGGTGCGCCCGGCCAGCACGCCCGAAGTGGCAGCGGTGGTCAAGGCCTGCGCTGCGGCAGGCACCGCCATCGTGCCGCAGGGCGGCAACACCGGGCTGGCCGTGGGCTCCACGCCCGATGCATCGGGCACGCAGATCGTGCTCAGCCTCACGCGCATGAACGCCGTGCGCAACGTGGACACCGACAACCTCACCATGACCGTGGAGGCCGGCTGCATCCTGCAAAACCTGCAGGAAGTGGCGCGCAATGCGGGCGCACTGTTCCCGCTGTCGCTGGCGGCCGAAGGCAGCTGCACCATTGGCGGCAACCTGGGCACCAACGCAGGCGGCACGCAGGTGGTGCGCTACGGCAATACGCGCGACCTGTGCCTGGGCCTGGAAGTGGTCACGCCGCAAGGCGAGGTGTGGAGCGGCCTGAAGGGCCTGCGCAAGGACAACACGGGCTACGACCTGCGCGATCTGTTCATCGGCAGCGAAGGCACGCTGGGCATCATCACCGCCGCGTGCATGAAGCTCTACCCCCAGCCCGCCGCCAAGCTCACCGCCTGGGCCGCCGTGCCTTCCATGGAGCATGCCGTGCAACTGCTGGGCATGGCGCACCAGCAGCTGGGCGCAGGCCTTACGGGCTTTGAAGTGATGGGCCAGTTTGCGCTGAGCCTGGTAGGCAAGCACATGCCGCAACTGCGCGTGCCCTTCCTGGGCCAGGACGATGCGCCTTGGTGCGTGCTGCTCGAAAATTCCGACAGCGAATCTGAAGAACACGCCCGCGCACGCTTCGAATCTCTGCTCGAAAAAGCGTTTGAGGCCGGCTGCGTCACCGATGCCGTAGTGGCCGAAAACCTCACGCAAGCGCACCAGCTCTGGCACATCCGCGAGAACATTCCGCTGGCCCAGGCCGAAGAGGGCCTGAACATCAAGCACGACATCTCGGTGCAGATCTCGCGCATCCCCGCCTTTGTGGCACACACCGACGCGGTGCTGCAGCGCGAGATTCCCGGCGTGCGCCTGGTCAACTTCGGCCACCTGGGCGATGGCAACCTGCACTACAACGTGCAGGCACCTGTGGAGGGCGACCCCAAGGCCTTCCTGCGTGACAACGAAGAGCGCGTACACCAGCTGGTGTACGACGCCGTGGCCGAGTTTGGTGGCTCATTCTCTGCCGAGCACGGCGTGGGCGAGCTCAAGGCCGACAAGCTGGAGAAGTACCAGTCGCCCGTGGCGCTGTCGATGATGCGCGCCATCAAGCAGGCGCTGGATCCGCAGGGCATCATGAACCCTGGGCGCGTGCTGAAAGCCTAAACAGCGCTGGGAACCTACGCGGGGCCATGGGCCTCCCGCAGCAGCCAGTCCCGAAACGCGGCCACCTTGGGCTGTGCGATGCATTCGGGGCGGTACACCACGTAATACGCCAGGGCCGATTCCAGCCGCACTTGCGGAAACAGCCGCACCAGTCGGCCTGCAGCCAGGTCGTCATGCGCCATGACGCTACGCGCCAGCGCCACGCCTTGGCCATCAATGGCCGCCTGCAGCACGGCGGCCGAGTTGTTGATGCGCAAGCCCCGGTCGGTGGGCACCCCCTGCACCCCCGCATGGCGCAGCCAGGCCTGCCAGCTGGCAAAACCCGTGCTGGTATCGACGGACTGGTCATGGATGAGCACCTGCCCGCGCAAATCGCCCGGGGCCTGCAGCGTTGCCGTGGCCAGCAACGCCGGGGCGCACACGGGGTACACCTCCTCGTCCATCAACTTCTCTGCCGCCAACCCTGGCCACAGGCCCCGGCCATAGCGCACGCCCACGTCGATGCGCTGGGCCACAAAGTCCACCGGCTTCAGGCTGGTGTCCAGCCGCAAATCGGTCTCAGGCCAGGCGGCCTGAAAGCGCTCAATGCGCGGAAGCAGCCACTTGGCGGCAAACGCCGGGCTCACAGTCACCGTGAGCACGCCGCCCGCGCTGCCACTGCGCAAGCGCTCCAGCCCCACAGCCAAACGCTCCAACCCTGCGCGAATATCAGGCAAGGCCTGCTCCGCCACCTCCGTGGTCACCAGCCGGGCGCGGCCGCTGGTGCTTCGCACAAACAGCGGGCTGCCCAGCCAGTCTTCCAGCGTGCGCACCAACTGGCCCACCGCCGCAGGGGTCACGTTCAGCTCTTGCGCCGCCAGAGAAAAACTCTGGTGCCTGGCACTGGCCTCAAAGGCACGCAAGGCGTTAAGGTGAGCTATTGATCGCATACCCATAAAGTTTTTCTTTGGTGGTTAGCGACTTTATCTCAGTTGTTCAAGAGGCCTCCAAACCTAAAAATACGCAAGTTCTCAAGCCGCAACCGCCCCCAGAGGTGATCCCTTCCATGCAAATCAACGCCGACTTCACCCAACCTGCGCTCGTACACCCCCAGCAGCACCAGTGGGTGGCCTCACCCCAGGCGGGAGTGGAACGCATCATGCTCGACCGCACGGGCGCGGAGCGCGGGCGGGCCACCAGCATCGTGCGCTACGCGCCTGACTCGCGGTTTCCGCACCACCAGCACCCCGCGGGTGAAGAAATTCTGGTGCTGTCGGGTGTGTTTTCCGAAGGCGACCACCATTACCTACCGGGCTGGTACCTGCGCAACCCGGCAGGCTCGGGCCACGCCCCGCACAGCGCTGAGGGCGCCGTGATTTTTGTGAAGCTGGGGCATCTGCCGCCCGCCCCACACGCACCCGTCGACACGTCGCTGCGCATCAACACCCATGACACGTCTTGCTGGGCCACCGAAGGCGAGCACGCTGCGTGCGAGCTGTACCGCGACGCCGACGAGCACACCCGGCTGCTGCGGCTGGCGCCCCACCGCCTGCTGCCCCTACTGGCCACACGGCAAACCGAAGCCTTCGTCATCCAAGGCAGCCTGCACAGCTCAACCGACGAGCTGCCCGAACGCGGCTGGTTGCGCCTGCCGCCGGGTTCTACGGCGGTGTGGAACGCTGGCGCGCAAGGCGCTACCGTGTTCCTCAAAAGCACTACACCCCACACCGCCACAGCTTGAGCCCCATGCCGCAGACCTCCATGACCTCTACGCGCATCGCCATCCTCGGTGGGGGCCTCAGCGGCCTGATGGCGGCCCGTGCCCTGCATCGCCAAGGCATCCATGACTTTGTGTTGCTGGAAGCACGCAGCGCACTGGGCGGGCGCATCACCTCTTTCCAAAGCCCGGCCGCTTACACACCCACAACGGCTGCGCTGCACCGCTTTGACCTGGGCCCAAGCTGGTACTGGCCAGACTTTCAGCCCGACTTGCACGCGCTGATCGAGCACCTGGGCCTGGCCACCTTTGCCCAGTTTGACGAAGGCGACATGGTGATCGAGCAGTCGGTTCAGAGCGCGCCCATGCGCGTGCCCGGCTACGCCCAATCGCCTGCGTCCATGCGCCTGCTGGGTGGCACCGAAGCCCTGGTAGATGCGCTGAAGGCCGAGGTGCCCCCGCACCACATCCGCACCAGCCACACCGTGCGCCGCTTGCGGGCCGAGGGCACGCAGGTGCACCTGACGAGTGCGGACGCCTTGGGGCAACACCACCACTGGCAGACCGAGCATGTGCTGCTGGCCCTGCCCCCGCGCCTGGCCGTGGCGCAGTTGGATTGGCAGCCGCCATTGCCTGCCGATTTGCACAGTGCATGGCAACGCACGCCCACCTGGATGGCGCCCCACGCCAAATATGTCGCTGTGTACGACACACCCTTCTGGCGCGAGCAGGGTCTGTCAGGCCAAGCCCGCAGCGCACGCGGGCCCCTGGCAGAAATCCACGACCTGTCGCAGCCCGGCGGGGGTGCTGCGCTGTTTGGCTTTGTGGGCGTGCCGGCCGCTGTTCGAGCCACTGTGTCTGAAGATGTGCTGCGCCAGCACTGCCGAGCCCAACTGGCACGGCTGTTTGGCCCGGCAGCGGCACACCCGGTGGCCGACGCGCTCAAGGATTGGACCCAGGACCCACTGACCGCCACCGCACAAGACCAAAGCAGCACCGGCCATCACGCAGCCGCCCCCGCTGCCTTCACCAGCGAAGGTGCCTGGGCGGAGCGCATTGTGGGCATCGGCAGCGAGTGGTCGCCCCACTACCCCGGTTACCTGGCCGGGGCACTGGACGCCACGCAGCGCGGGCTGCAAGCCCTGGGCATCCCCGCAAGCGCAGCTCTGTAGTCTGCCCACAGATGGCTGAGGCACACTGGGCACCTCCCTCTTTGCGTGGGCGTCACACGCATCCACCTTCCTCATCGGCCCTGCATGACCCTGCACCCCTCCGTTTTGCGCCTGGCGATTGCCCAGGCCCTGTCGGGCGCCAACACCACGGTGGTGTATGCCACGGCAGCCATCATTGGGCACCTGCTGGCACCGCGCCCCGGCATGGCCACGTTGCCGATTTCGGTGTTTGTGATCGGCATGGCCTTGTCCACGCTGCCGGTGGGCGCGGTGGCACGCAAGCATGGCCGCCATGCAGCCTTCTTTCTGGGCAATGGGTGCGGCGTGGTGTCGGGGCTGCTGGCCAGCCTGGCGCTGGTGCAAGCATCGTTTGTGCTGTTCTGCCTTGCCATGCTTTTTGGCGGTGCCTATGCGGCGGTGGTGCTCACCTTTCGCTTCGCGGCAGCCGAATGCGTGCCTGCGGCCGACAAGCCCCGTGCCTTGTCGCTGGTGCTGGCCGGTGGCGTGTTTGCGGGGGTGCTGGGCCCGCAACTGGTTACTGCCACCATGAACCAGTGGCCACCCCACGCCTACGCGGCCACCTACCTGTGTGCGGCGGCGGTATCGGTGCTGTCAGCCCTGGTGCTGCGCGGTGTGCGGTTTGCGGGCAGTCCCGCCGTGCCAGCTACTGCAGGCGCGGCACCATCGGTTCTGCCTATCACCAGCAGGCCCATCCGTGAGGTGGTGCGCCAGCCCCGCTTTGTGGTGGCCATGCTGTGCGGCGTGGTCAGCTACATGCTGATGAACTTCATGATGACTTCGGCACCGCTGGCCATGGAGCTGTGCGGCTTGCCGCGCGAATATTCCAACTACGGCATCGAGCTGCATGTAGTGGCCATGTACCTGCCCAGCTTTTTCACCGGGCGGCTCATCGCCCGCTTTGGCGAAACCCCCATCGTTCTGACGGGCCTGGCACTCACTGCCGCCGCCGCGCTGGTGGGCATGAGCGGCCAGACGGTGGCACATTTCTGGTGGGCACTCGCCCTGCTGGGCGTGGGCTGGAACTTCGGCTTCCTGGGTGCGTCGGCCATGGTGCTCCAATGCCACACGCCACAGGAAGGCCCGCGCGTGCAGTCCATCAACGACTTCGTGGTGTTCGGCACCATGGTCATCGGCTCGTTCGCATCGGGCAGCCTGCTCTCGGCCTACGGCTGGAGCACCGTGGCCGCACTGACGCTGCCGCCCGTGGTGGTGGCCGCCGCTGCGCTGCTGTGGATAGGGCGCGTGCGACAGGGGCAACCTTCCGCGTAGCGAGTCAGTCGGCAGCGCAAGTAGGCCAGCCCGCTTAAAATCGCTCGCTTGGTCCGCCCCCTGCCGCGTGCCGTTTCAACCTGCGAGCCTCCCATGAACCAGCCTGCCGTTCCCGCCTCCCAACGCCCCATTCGATCGCAGTACGAGGATCTGATGCGCCATGTGTTCACCCATGGCGTGGAGAAGGCCGACCGCACCGGCACCGGCACCAAGAGCGTTTTCGGCCATCAGATGCGGTTTGATTTGAAGGAAGGTTTTCCGCTGGTCACCACCAAGAAGGTGCACCTCAAATCCATCATCGTTGAGCTGCTGTGGTTCCTCACGGGGTCGAGCAACAACAACTGGCTCAAAGAGCGCGGCGTGACGATCTGGGACGAGTGGGCGCGCGAGGACGGCGAACTGGGCCCCGTGTATGGCGTGCAGTGGCGCAGCTGGCCCACGCCGGACGGCGGGCACATCGACCAGATCAGCGATGTGATCCAAACGCTCAAAACCAACCCCGATTCGCGCCGCATCATCGTCAGCGCCTGGAACGTGGCCGACCTCAGCAAGATGGCGCTGATGCCTTGCCACGCGTTCTTCCAGTTCTACGTGGCCCCGGCGCAAGAGCCCGGTGGGCGCGGCACGCTGAGCTGCCAGCTCTACCAACGCAGTGCCGACATCTTTTTGGGTGTGCCGTTCAACATTGCCAGCTATGCGCTGCTCACGCACATGGTGGCGCAGCAGTGCGACCTGGACGTGGGTGACTTCATCTGGACGGGTGGCGACTGCCACATCTACAGCAATCACTACGAGCAGGTCACCACCCAACTGGCCCGCACGCCCTACGCCTACCCCACCCTGCGCATCAAGCGCAAGCCCGCCAGCATCTTCGAATACGAGTACGAAGATTTCGAGGTGCTGGACTACCAATGCCACCCGGCCATCAAGGCGCCTGTGGCGGTGTAACCCTGCGCCAGGGCAAGCAGCCGTAGCGCCCCAGGCCACGCGGCGTTTGCCACTTTTTTTCACCGCAGCCCGGGCGCTGCGGTAGTGCTTAGCAACCCTCTGACCTCCATCCCATATGTCTTCCGGCGGATTTCACGTACACGGCCCCCACGACCACGCCATTGAGCACGCCACGCATGGCCACGGCGAGCACCCTGCAGAGAGCCACGGCACTGAAGGCCATGGCAGCAGCACCAACAAGATCGCAATGTTCACCGCCATCGTCGCCACGGTGGGTGCCATCTTTGCCTACATGGGCGGCGCCACGCAGGCCAATGCGGGGCTGATGAAGAACGATGCCGCCATCAAGAAGACGGAAGCCTCCAACCAGTGGAATTACTTCCAGTCCAAAAGCACCAAGCAATCGCTGGCCGAACTGGCGCGCGACATGACGCCCAGCGAGCAGGAAAAGGCCAAGTACCAGGCCAAGATTGACCGCTACGAAACCGAGAAAAACGAGATCAAGAAAGTTGCAGAGGGCCTGGAAGCCGAAGCCCGCGCCTTTGATGAAAAGAGCGAAGCGCAGATGCACCAGCACCACCGCTGGGCGCAGGCCACCACGGCGCTGCAGGTTGCGATTGCCCTGGCCGCGATTGCGCTGCTCACACGCAAAAAATGGCTGGAATGGGGCATGTACGGCGTGGCCGCCATTGGCCTGGGCGTAGGCACCCTGGCGCTGCTCCATATCTGACCCCTCTTACCGCACAGGCCACCATGCAACCGCTGCACCTGATTTACGCCCGCGCCGCCAATGGCGTGATTGGCAAGGACAACACCATGCCCTGGCACCTGCCCGAGGACATGGCGCATTTCAAGCAGCTGACGCAGGGCTGCGCGGTCATCATGGGCCGCAAGACCTGGGATTCATTGCCCCCACGTTTTCGGCCGCTGCCAGGGCGCACCAACATCGTGGTCACCCGCCAAAGTGACTGGCAGGCCGAAGGTGCGCTGCGCGCTGACAGCCTCGAAGGCGCGCTGACCCTGGCCCGCGCAGCCACCACCGAGCCCCACCGCCCGGTGTGGGTGATGGGCGGAGCCCAGATCTACGCCCAGGCCCTGCCCCTGGCCAGCCGGGTTGAGGTCACAGAGATCGCCCAGGACTTTGACGGCGATGCCTACGCGCCCACGCTGGGCGCAGAGTGGAAGGAAGCCACGCGCAGTTCGCATGTCTCCACCAACGGCCTGCCCTTTGACTTTGTGAGCTACGTGCGGGGCTGAGTGGCAATCTCACAAGGGATTGGAAAGATGCTCTGAGGCGCACCTACGCGCTCCTGACTTCATAGCTGCTGGCGCTTACCCATCAAGCGCTACAGGCATTTTTACCTCTAAACCGCTGGGCCACCCACTGTGCCCATTTTTTCATGGGCCTGACGTAAGCCGCGTGCTACAACGGCGTTTTTCTCAGGAGGGAAAGCGTCCATGGCCCATAGAAAAAGTCTCACACGCGCGGCAAAACAACGCCGCATCGCGCACTTCTTGGCGCAGTTCCTGCAAGCGGCGGCCCCTGGCCACAGCGCCACGTTGACGGGGGTACAGAAGGCCGACCTGGAAGCACGCACCATCGGGCGCGTGGTCTTTCCGTGGGACGCTGACTACGACGCGGACCGGCAGGAAACCAACCCTGCGTTCCAGTATTACCCCCTGGTCATCGTGTACTGCGCTTGCGAAACCGACGTGCTGGTGAGCATGGGAGTGGCCCAGGACGCGTGCCTGGCGGTATCCGTACGCTCAGGCGGGCACAGCACGGCGGGGTATTCGGTGAACACCGGCGGCATGGTGATTGACCTGAGCGAGATGAAGGGCGTGGTGCTGGACGAAGACCGGGCCCTGGTGCATGTGCTGCCCGGCACGCCGTTTGAGGTGTTCAACGGCGCACTCAACGGCACGGGCTGGCATGTGCCCACGGGGGCTTGCGGCAGCGTGTGCGTGGCCGGGTTTGTACAGGGTGGGGGCTATGGCTACACCTCCCGAACCTACGGCATCCAAAGTGACAAGGCAGCAGCGTTTCGCGTGGCGCTGGCCAGCGGAACGGTAGTGACCGCCAACGAACGCGAGAACGCCGACCTGTTCTGGGCCTTGCGGGGCGGCACGGGCGGCAACTTTGGCGTGGTGCTGCAGGTCAGCTACCACATGGTGCGCCTGCCATCGGTGTGGGGCTGGTCCATCACCTGGCAAGCCGAGCAGGCGGCGCAGGTGCTGGAGCTGCTGCAACGGGATTACACCCGCCAGGGAGCCCCCGAGCAACTGGGCTACATGATGAACCTGGGCTACTACAACGGGCAGGTGGTGTACATGGTGCAAGGCATGTACTGCGGCCCGCGGGACGAGGGCTACGCCGCCATTGAGCCCCTGCTGCAAATCACCGGCGCGCAACTGGTGGTGGACAAGGTGGGCACGTACCCGGAGCTGAACAACTATTTTGAAGACCACCCCTACCCCCTGCCGCAAGACCTGCCCGACGGCATTTGCGAGACCAAGGCCAGCGGATATATCGACAAGCCCATTCCCCAGGCGGTGTGGCAGCAGGTGATCGACCAGTTCCACCAGGCCGTCAACCCCTGGAGCATGGTTTACACCGAGCCCTACGGCGGCGCGATTGCCCGCTACCCGGTGGAAGGCAGCGCCTTTGTGCACCGCCATGTGGACATGGACATCGTGATTGACGGCTGCTGGCGCAACGCAGAAGAGCGCGTGAAGGTACAGGCCTGGATCGACGGGCTGTACGACCTGCTGCGGCCCTACATGAACGGGAATGTCTACCAAAACTACCCCGACCGGACTCTGGAGGACTTTGCCAACGCCTACTGGGGCGATGCAACGTACCGGCGGTTGCGCGAAGTCAAGACGACGTACGACCCACCAACTTCTTCTGCTACGGGCAGAGCATTGCACCTTTGTAAGCCGCGCCTGCGGGCTGGGCGTGGTGCCGCGCCGTGCGGGGCGCATGGCACTCAGGCCGAGGCAGGCACTGCGTAGTGCACGCTGCCCTTGCCGCCCCGCTTGGCTTCGTACATGGCGTGGTCGGCGCGGGTCAGCAACTCGTCCACCTGCGCGGGCAGCGGCGGGTGGGCGGCCACCCCGATGCTCACACCCAGCGTCACCTGCACACCATCGGTGTCGGGCAGCGCAAAGGGCGTGTCAAAAATCTGCAGCAGGCGGTCGAGGAACTGCTGGAGCTCCTGCGGGCTGGGGTTGCCACGCATCAGGATGGTGAACTCGTCGCCCCCCAGCCGCGCCAGCGTGTCGCCTGCACGCACAACGTGCGCCAGGCGCTGGGCTACCAGGCGCAGCACGGTGTCGCCCATGTGGTGGCCGTGCAGATCGTTCACGTCCTTGAAGCCGTCCAGGTCCATGAACAGGATGACCACGCCCTCGGTGGCGTCACCGCCCTGCCCGTCCAGGCTGCCCACAGCCTCGTGCGCCCGCACCATGAAGGCACCGCGGTTCAACAGCCCCGTGAGCGAATCGTGCTGCGCCAGATGCAGCAATCGGTCTGCAGCGGCCACGCGCTCGGTGATGTCCTCGATCTGGCACATGATGGACACCGTCTCGCCGCGCGGATTGATGAGCGCAGAGTTGAACCACAGGCAGTGCTGCACGCTGCCGTCGGGCCGGATGAAAGAGGCCTCGACCCGGTTTTGGCGCTCAGCCCCGGCCAGCAGGCGGTGAAACGCCTTGCGCAGTGCGCTGACCCGTGCGCCATCGCCCACCAAGTTCAAGAGCGAATCGCCCTGGTGGGCGGCGTGGCGCCAGCCAAACCACTCGGTGGCGCGACTGGAGCAATGCACAAGGCCCAACTGGGCATCCAGCTCCACCACGGCCAGCGGGCTGTTTTCCATGTGCGAAAAAATCTTTTGATTGGCTGCACGCAGCGCTTCCGTGGTCACTTTGAGCTCGTGCACCTCCAGCGCAGAATTGACCAAACCACCGACTTGCCCATCCTCATCAAGCCAGGGATGCAGGCTGATGGAGAACCATACTTCGTGCCCCTCGAAGTTGCATATCTGCCGCTGATAGGTGACCTCATGGCCCGCCAGGGCGCGATCAATATGGGGACCAAACTGCGCGCGGGCAGCCTCGCTGTACAGCGAAGTCAAAGTGCGGCCCAGCAGTTCCTTGGGGCGCACCTTGAACCAGTTGGCATAGGCCTCGTTGGCGTACAGGATGTTCAGGCTAGTGTCGACCACGCAGATCGTTGCGCCTGTATGGCGAGTGACGATGTCCAGCAGGTGCGGTGCGGGCAGTGACTCGCCAAGGGCTGCAGAGTGGGATAGATGTTCGTTCATAGAAAGCAGGCGACACCAAAGGACTCCAAAGCGAACGGGGTCCAACCCATCTGGGACCCTCATCCCAACGCCAGACAACAAGCCACTGAAAGCCACCAAGGGCTGAGCGACCGCGTAGCGACAGTAACCATCCCCCGGCAAAGCCGGGGGCATTCGGGATGTGAGCCGCTCAAAGC
>NZ_JAEFCH010000047.1:0-29895 GCF_016406015.1 Acidovorax sp. IB03
CTGTACAAACAACAAAGACCCCGAAGGGCCTTTGCTTAACTTACTGGCATTGCCCCGAAGGGCCGTTTGCATTCATGCGCTGAGCGCAGCCTGTCAGGCCGTCACGCCCTTGGCAACCTCTGCATATTCCTCGATCTGGTCGAAGTTCATGTAGCGGTACACGCTGGCCTTGTCAGCATCGATCACGCCCATTTCCTGGAGGTATTCCTCCTTGGTGGGCAGCTTGCCCAGGCGCGAGGCGATGGCGGCCAGCTCGGCAGAGCCCAGGAACACGTTGGTGTTCTTGCCCAGGCGGTTCGGGAAGTTGCGGGTGGAGGTGGAAATCACCGTCGCACCCTCGCGCACCTGCGCCTGGTTGCCCATGCACAGCGAGCAGCCGGGCATTTCGGTACGCGCACCAGCCGTGCCGAAGGCGGCGTAGTGGCCTTCCTTGATCAGCTCGCTCTGGTCCATCTTGGTGGGCGGTGCCACCCACAGCTTGACGGGAATATCGCGCTGGCCGCCCAGCAGCTTGGCTGCGGCGCGGAAGTGACCGATGTTGGTCATGCACGAGCCGATGAAGGCTTCGTCGATCTTGGTGCCAGCCACTTCGGACAGGAACTTGGCGTCGTCCGGGTCGTTCGGGCAGCAAACGATCGGCTCCTTGATGTCGGCCAGATCGATCTCGATCACGGCGGCGTACTCGGCATCCTTGTCGGCTTCGAGCAGGTTGGGGTTGGCCAGCCAGGCTTCCACCTTCTCAATGCGGCGCTGCAGGGTCTTCGCGTCCTGGTAGCCATCGGCGATCATGTTCTTCATGAGCACGACGTTGGAGCGCAGGTACTCAGCGATCGGCTCGGGGTTGAGCTTGATCGTGCAGCCGGCGGCGGAACGCTCGGCCGAGGCGTCGGACAGCTCGAAGGCTTGCTCCACCTTCAGGTCCGGCAGGCCCTCGATTTCGAGGATCTTGCCCGAGAAGATGTTCTTCTTGCCGGCCTTGGCCACGGTCAGCAGGCCCGCCTTGATGGCGTACAGCGGGATCGCGTGCACCAGGTCGCGCAGCGTCACGCCGGGCTGCATCTCACCCTTGAAGCGCACCAGCACCGACTCGGGCATGTCCAGCGGCATCACGCCGGTGGCAGCGCCGAAAGCCACGAGGCCCGAGCCTGCGGGGAAGGAGATGCCGATGGGGAAGCGGGTGTGCGAGTCACCGCCCGTGCCCACTGTGTCGGGCAGCAGCAGGCGGTTGAGCCAGCTGTGGATCACGCCGTCGCCCGGGCGCAGGGACACGCCGCCGCGGCTGCTGATGAAGGCCGGCAGTTCGCGATGGGTCTTCACGTCCACCGGCTTCGGGTACGCAGCGGTGTGGCAGAAGGACTGCATCACGAGGTCGGCCGAGAAGCCCAGGCAGGCCAGATCCTTCAGCTCATCGCGCGTCATCGGGCCGGTGGTGTCCTGCGAACCCACGGTGGTCATCTTCGGCTCGCAATACGTGCCGGGACGGATACCCTGGCCTTCGGGCAGGCCGCAGGCACGGCCGACCATCTTCTGCGCCAGCGTGAAGCCGGCCTTGGATTCAGCCGGCGCCTTGGGCAGGCGGAACACGGTCGATGCGGGCAAGCCCAGGGCCTCGCGCGCCTTGGCGGTGAGCGAGCGGCCAATGATCAGGTTGATACGGCCACCGGCGCGCACTTCGTCCAGCAGCACGTCGCTCTTGAGCGCGAACTCAGCCACGGTTTCGCCGTTCTTGACGATCTTGCCGTCGTAGGGCAGCACGTCGATCACGTCGCCCATTTCGAGCTTGGACACATCGACTTCGATGGGCAGAGCGCCGGAATCTTCCTGCGTGTTGAAGAAGATGGGGGCGATCTTGCCACCCAGCGTCACGCCGCCGAAACGCTTGTTCGGCACGAAGGGGATGTCCTGGCCGGTGGCCCAGATCACCGAGTTGGTAGCGGACTTGCGCGAAGAACCGGTGCCCACCACGTCACCGACGTAGGCAACCAAGTGGCCTTTCTTCTTCAGGTCTTCGATGAACTGCATCGGGCCGCGCTTGCCGTCTTCCTCGGGCTTGAAGGCCGCGTCAGGACGCGTGTTCTTGAGCATGGCCAGGTAGTGCAGCGGAATGTCGGGGCGGCTCCAGGCGTCGGGGGCGGGCGACAGGTCGTCGGTGTTGGTCTCGCCGGGCACCTTGAACACGGTGACGGTGATTTTCTTCTCGACCTCGGGGCGGCTCGTGAACCACTCGGCATTGGCCCAGCTCTGCATGACCTCCTGGGCCTTGGCGTTGCCGGCCTTGGCCTTGGCGGCCACGTCGTTGAAGAAGTCGAACATCAGCAGCGTCTTCTTGAGGGCTTCTGCGGCCACGCCAGCGACTTCCGCGTCGTCGAGCAGTTCGATCAGAGGGTGCACGTTGTAGCCGCCCACCATGGTGCCCAGCAGCTCGGTCGCCTTGGCCTTGGAGATCAGGTCCACCTTGATGTCGCCATGCGCCACAGCGGCCAGGAAGCTGGCTTTGACCTTGGCGGCATCGTCCACGCCTGGAGGCACACGGTGCGTCAGCAGGTCCAGCAGAAAGGCTTCTTCGCCTGCGGGCGGGTTCTTGATGAGCTCGATCAACTCGGCCACTTGCTTGGCGTCGAGGGGCAGCGGCGGGATGCCCAGGGCGGCGCGCTCGGCGACGTGGTCACGGTAGGCTTTCAACATACTTCTCTCCGGTTACGTTCTAAAGTGGGGCAACAGCGCACCTCCCTGCCCACTGGCCGGGCAAGAAAGTGCTGCGTTTTCAAGGTTCTTATTTGCTGCCGCTGGGGGCGTCAAAAACGCTCTGCGGGGGAGCTTTCTTGATGGCTTCAGCAACAACATACTGCTCGGGGCTCATGCATTCGTCTGCCATGCGCTGACCCAGCTTCTGGTTCATCAGCATGGACTTGTTGGCAATCTGCAGCCAGACCGCGCCGGCCTTGGTGTCTTCCAGACGCACCGCACCCGTGGTGGTCGCCACGGGAATCATGCGGTACTTGAAGCCCTTGCCTTCGACCTGGAAGTGGCCTGGATTGGCCTTGTCGGCTGAGACATTGACGAAAGCGCCCAGTTCGCAGGCGATGCGCCCGACATGCACACGCTCGGCAATGGCCAACTCTTCGGGGGACAGTGCAGCCTCTGCGGCGATGATGCCGGTAGCCACCTGGTTGGCCGCGCTCTTGAGTTGGGTGCGGCTGCTGGTCTGCTGGGCCTTGGCCACTACAGTCTTGCCATTGCCTGCCGCAGCGGTAGAGGATTTGGTGGTGTTGGCGGGCTTGGCCTTGGCCGCCGTCGCCTGTTTGGCCGATGCAGGCTTGGCAGGCGTTGCGGCGCCGGAACCCTGGGCCATCACCCAAGCAGGCGCCAAAAGCAGGAGAGCGGAGGCGAAAAGTTGTTTCATGGCGTCAAAGCTCCAGTAAAAATCATGCAGTAACGTGGCTCACGGGCGTAACCACATCAAACCAGTGGCCCACCGAGGAAGGAAGCGCGACGCCAGTGTAGTGCGCACGCTCCAGCAACTGCCAGTAGTAGCGGTAACTCGCCCGGTCATGCAACACCCCATCGTGGCTGATGGGGGCCCACTGGGCGGCCTGGGCTGCCAGCAGGATGCGCGCCGCCGCTTCCACCTCAGCCAACGCCGGCGCAAACGCACGCAGGATGGGGCGGATCTGCGACGGATGGATGCTCCACATCCGGGTGTAACCCAGTTCCTGGGATGCGCGCTGGGCCGCAGCCTGCATCGCGGCAGGGTCGGTGAATTCCGTCACCACGCAATGCGAGGGCACCTTGCCGTAGGCATGACAGGCTGCTGCAATCTCCAGCTTGGCACGCACCACCAGAGGGTGGGCGAACTGCCCCTGCGATGTCATGGCGTGGGCAGGAATGGCGCCGCCGTGGGAGGAGACAAAGTCCATCAACCCAAAGCTGATGCTCTGCACTTGGGGGTGGGATGCGATCTCAAAAGCGTGTGATACCGCCAAGGGCGATTCAATCAGCACATGCAAAGGCAAATGGGTGGCGCCTGCACGCAGCAAGGCTTGTTCGGCAGCAACCACGTCGTCCACCGTTTCCACCTTGGGCACCATGATGTGACACAGGCGTTGACCGGCCGCGCCGGCAATGATGTCGATATCGCTTGCAAAAGCGGGGTGGTCTGTGGCGTGCACCCGCGCTGCCACCCGGGCAGTGGCCGAGGCACCCGAGGCCAGCGAAGCCACCAGGCGGGCGTGCTCCACCTCTTGCCCCACCGGAGCGCCGTCTTCGCAATCCAGCGTCACGTCTACCACGCAAGCGCCAAACTCTTCGGTCAGCTCAGCCTGCATCTGCAGGCTCTTGCGCATGCGAGCTTCCACACCGCTGTAGTGATCGCACACAGGCAATGCCTGTACACCCGCCTGGGCGCCGAGCAGTATTTCACGGGGGTGGAGTGCGTCCATCATCAGCTACAGGGCTATGTGCAATGCCCAGGGGGAGAAAAATCGTGTGGCCACTGCAAATCGAAAGCAAGGGCCACAGCATGTCTCTCACCGCTCTCAAATTGAGAGCTGCTAGCGCTTGATTGGCGGGCGCTAGAGGGCAAAAACCCTCAAACCGCCCGCCACAAAGCGCTAGCGACTACGTGCTTTACAGCAGGTGCTTGACGCCGTCCTTCTCGCCTTCGAGCTCAGCCAGGGTCTTGTTGATGCACTCTTGGCTGAATGCGTCGATGGGCAAGCC
Source organism: Acidovorax sp. IB03 (assembly GCF_016406015.1). Classification (NCBI taxonomy): domain Bacteria; kingdom Pseudomonadati; phylum Pseudomonadota; class Betaproteobacteria; order Burkholderiales; family Comamonadaceae; genus Acidovorax; species Acidovorax sp. IB03. Next base: position 4,720 of record NZ_JAEFCH010000047.1, read on the forward strand.
TTCGACGATCTTGTACTCGCCGTTCTCGGTGGTGACCGGAAAGCCGAACACGATACCGGCGGGAATGCCGTATTCGCCGTTGGAGGGCACACCCATCGTCACCCACTCGCCCTTGGAGCCCAGGGCCCAGTCGCGCATGTGGTCAATGGCGGCGTTGGCGGCAGACGCAGCCGAGGACAGGCCACGAGCGGCGATGATGGCTGCGCCGCGCTTGCCGACGGTAGGCAGGAACACATCCTTGTACCAGGCCTCGTCGTTGATGGCGTCCTTCACGGACTTGCCGTCCACCGTGGCGAAACGGTAGTCGGCGTACATCGTGGGCGAATGGTTGCCCCACACCGTCAGCTTCTTGATGTCGCCCACCTTGAAGCCACCCTTGGCCGCCAGTTGGGAAGCTGCACGGTTGTGATCCAGGCGCAGCATGGCCGTGAAGTTCTTGGCTGGCAGATCAGGAGCCGACTTCATGGCGATGTAGGCGTTGGTGTTGGCGGGGTTGCCCACCACCAGCACGCGCACATTGCGGGAAGCCACGGCGTTCAGAGCCTTGCCTTGGGCGGTGAAGATCTGGGCGTTGGCAGCCAGAAGATCAGCGCGCTCCATGCCTGGGCCGCGAGGACGGGCACCCACCAGCAGGGCGTAATCGGTGTCCTTGAAAGCGGTCATGGGGTCGCTGTGGGCTTCGATGCCAGCCAGCAGAGGGAAGGCGCAGTCTTCCAGCTCCATGATCACGCCCTTGAGTGCGTTCTGGGCCTTTTCGTCAGGAATTTCCAGCAGTTGCAGGATGACGGGCTGATCCTTGCCGAGCATTTCGCCGGAGGCGATGCGGAACAGCAGTGCGTAACCGATTTGACCAGCGGCGCCAGTAACGGCAACACGGACAGGCTTCTTGCTCATGGTGAAAAACTCCAGGAAGTGACAAAAACAGGTAAAGGTGCAACGCAGCACCAGCGCCTGTTACCAGCAGCCCGTGCCCCGCAAACAGCCTTGGAGTTTACCCCCGTTTCATGGCCTCGGTCAATTTGTCTTATGTCTTATATAAGATATGATTGCGAGCGCCGCGGTTCACCACCCATCCCGCCCAACCAACTCCACATGTCCTCGCTCCCGTTCGCTGCCGACAATTCGCCCGCCCCTCAAGGCGCCGGGTTGCCGACGCCTGCGTTCAGCCCGCTGTACCAGCAAATCAAGGGCTTGATTTTGCAGAGCCTGCAGCAAGGCGAGTGGAAGCCTGGGGAATCGATTCCCAGCGAGATGGAGCTGGCAGCACGCTTTCGGGTGAGCCAAGGCACCGTGCGCAAGGCCATTGATGAACTGGCTGCCGAAAACCTGGTGGTGCGCAGGCAAGGCAAGGGCACCTTTGTTGCCACCCACGCCGAGCAACATGTCCAATACCGGTTCCTGAAGCTGCTACCCGATACTGGCGATGCCAGCGTGGAAGGCCCGGCCCAGCGCTCCGTGATCGAATGCCGCCGCGTGCGCGCCAGCGCCGACATTTCACGGGTGCTGGCATTGCGCAGCGGTGACCCCGTCATGCAGGCCAAACGCATCTTGTCTTTTGCCGGTGTTCCAACCATTCTGGAAGACATCTGGCTGCCCGGCCACGCTTTCAAAGGACTGACGGGCGAGCAGATGGCCAACTACCAAGGCCCCACCTACGCCATGTTCGAGATGGATTTCGGAGTACGCATGGTGCGTGCCGAAGAAAAGATTCGCGCCGTGCTGCCCGATGCAGAGCAGGCCCAATTGCTACAGGTCACCACAGCCACCCCCCTGTTGAGTGTGGAGCGCATCGCTTACACCTATAACGATGTTCCCATGGAGTTACGACGTGGCCTCTACCGAACCGACACCCACCATTACCGTAACGAACTGAGCTGACAGCAGGCTGGCACCTGATTACAAACGTCGATTTTTGATCCCGATACAAAAGCGCGGTTGTTGCATTGCAATAGAATTTTGTGTTGTTTGCATCTTCCAATTACAGAGCAGTTACATCCACGAAAGCACCAGACATGACTGAACTAGCCAAAAAACGGCCTGAATTCCGCAACATCAATGCCTTCAAGGACTTGACGACCTATCGCATGGCACCAGCAGCATGGGTTTCGATCCTGCACCGTGCCAGCGGGGCCATCATGTTCCTGCTGCTGCCCTTTGTCATCTGGATGTTCGACACCTCGCTGTCGTCGGAAATCTCTTTCGGAAAATTCAAAGCAGCCTTCAATGCGGGCTTGGGCTTTGTCCCCGGCTGGTTCATCAAACTCGTGGTTCTGGCATTGATCTGGGCCTACATGCACCACCTCATCGCCGGCCTGCGCCACCTGTGGATGGACGTCAGCCACGACGCCGTGAACAAGGAATTCGGCAAGACCTCTGCCGTTTTCACGCTGGCAGTCAGCATCGGCCTGACGCTGGTACTGGGCGCCAAACTTTTCGGCTTGTACTGATTTCAAACAACAAGGCGTGCGTGCCATTGAAGGCACCATAGCCCCCACAAAAAAGGAAACCAATATGTCCGTCAATTACGGCTCCAAGCGCACGGTCGTCGGCGCCCACTATGGCCTTCGCGACTGGCTCAGCCAGCGCGTCACTGCCGCCCTGATGGTTCTGTTCACCGTCGTGGTTCTGGTTCAGCTCGTAGCGTCCAAGGGCCCCATCGGTTACGACCTGTGGGCCGGTATTTTTTCTGCCCAATGGATGAAGGTTCTGACTTTCTCCGTGATCGTGGCCATGGCATGGCACGTGTGGGTGGGGGTCCGTGACATTTTCATGGACTATGTCAAGCCCGTGGGCCTGCGTCTGGCCCTGCAAGTTTTCACCATTGTATGGCTCGTCAGCTGCGCTGGCTGGGGCATCCAGGTTCTGTGGCGTCTCTGATTCCCGCGATTGAAGGTACAAAATGAGCTATACAAAAGCCAATATCACCACGCGCAAGTTCGACGTAGTCATCGTCGGCGCAGGCGGCTCGGGCATGCGCGCCGCGCTGGAACTCTCCCGTGCAGGCCTGAACGTGGCCTCGCTGTCCAAAGTCTTCCCCACCCGCTCGCACACCGTGGCTGCGCAAGGTGGCGTGTCTGCCTCGCTGGGCAACATGAGCGAAGACAACTGGCACTATCACTTCTACGACACCATCAAGGGTTCTGACTGGCTGGGCGACCAGGACGCCATCGAGTTCATGTGCCGCGAAGCACCGAAGGTGGTGTACGAGCTGGAACACTTCGGCATGCCGTTCGACCGCAACCCCGACGGCACCATCTACCAGCGCCCCTTCGGCGGCCACACCGCCAACTACGGCGAAAAGCCCGTGCAACGCGCATGCGCAGCCGCTGACCGTACCGGTCACGCCATGCTGCACACGCTGTACCAGCAAAACGTCAAGGCCAAGACCAACTTCTTCGTGGAGTGGATGGCTCTGGACCTGATTCGCGACGAATCCGGCGACGTGGTCGGTGTGACGGCCCTGGAAATGGAAACCGGCGACCTGCACATCCTGCAAGCCAAGACCGTGCTGCTGGCCACGGGTGGCGCAGGCCGTATCTTCGCGGCATCCACCAACGCCTTCATCAACACCGGTGACGGCCTGGGCATGGCAGCGCGTGCTGGCATCGCCTTGCAAGACATGGAGTTCTGGCAGTTCCACCCCACCGGCGTGGCCGGTGCCGGCGTGCTGCTGACCGAAGGCTGCCGCGGTGAAGGCGCCATCTTGCTCAACAGCAATGGCGAACGCTTCATGGAGCGCTATGCGCCTACCCTGAAGGACTTGGCTCCCCGCGACTTCGTGTCGCGCTGCATGGACCAGGAAATCAAGGAAGGCCGTGGCTGCGGTCCGAACAAGGACTACATCCTGCTCAAGCTGGATCACCTGGGTGCGGAAACCATCCACAAGCGTCTGCCTTCGGTGTACGAAATCGGCGTGAACTTCGCCAACGTGGACATCACCAAGGAACCCATCCCCGTGGTTCCCACCATCCACTACCAGATGGGTGGCGTGCCCACCAATATCCACGGCCAGGTCGTGGAGCAAAAGAACGGTGTGAACAACTCCGTGGTGAACGGCTTGTACGCTGTGGGTGAATGTGCCTGCGTGAGCGTGCACGGCGCCAACCGCCTGGGCACCAACTCGCTGCTGGACCTGTTGGTGTTCGGCAAGGCCGCTGGCCGCCACATCGTTGAGTTCAACAACAAGAACAAAGAGCACAAGCCACTGCCTGCCGACGCGGCAGACCGCACGCTGGAACGCCTGAACCAGCTCGAAAGCTCCAAGAGCGGCACCTACGCCCAAACCCTGGCTGGCGACATCCGCGCCACGATGCAACAGCACGCTGGCGTGTTCCGCACCCAGGCCAGCATGGACGAAGGCGTCAAGAAGATTGCCGAGCTGCGCGATCGCGTGGCAAGCGTCACTCTGCAAGACAAGTCCAAGGTGTTCAACACCGCCCGCATCGAGGCATTGGAAGTGGACAACCTGATCGAAGTGGCGCAGGCCACGATGGTCTCTGCCGCTGCCCGCAAGGAATGCCGTGGCGCCCACACCGTGTACGACTACGAGCATCCTGCCGACCACCCAGAGTTCCCACTGGGCCGTAACGATCAGGAGTGGATGAAGCACACCCTGTGGTACAGCGAAGGCAACCGCCTGGATTACAAGCCGGTCAACCTCAAGCCCCTGACAGTGGAAAGCATTCCACCCAAGGTCCGGACGTTCTAAACAGTAGCCCCACGAGAGCAGAATCATGAAGCGCACATTCCAAATCTATCGCTACGATCCGGACAAGGACGCCAAGCCCTACATGCAGACCATCGAGATCGAACTCGACGGCCACGAACGCATGCTGCTGGACGCCTTGATCAAGCTGAAGCAACAAGACCCTACGCTGTCGTTCCGCCGCTCCTGCCGCGAAGGCGTCTGCGGTTCTGACGCCATGAACATCAATGGCAAGAACGGCTTGGCCTGCCTGACGAACATGAACACCCTCAAGGGCACGATTGTTCTGAAGCCCCTGCCCGGCCTGCCAGTGATCCGCGACCTGATCGTCGACATGACGCAGTTCTTCAAGCAGTACAACTCGATCAAGCCCTACCTGATTAACGACAATCTGGTGGCACCTGATCGTGAGCGCCTGCAGAGCCCCGAAGAGCGTGAAGAACTGAACGGTCTGTACGAGTGCATCTTGTGCGCAAGCTGCTCGACCAGCTGCCCCAGCTTCTGGTGGAACCCCGACAAGTTCGTGGGCCCCGCTGGTCTGCTGCAGGCCTACCGCTTCATCGCCGACAGCCGCGACGAAGCCACAGCCCAGCGCCTGGACAACCTGGAAGATCCGTACCGCCTGTTCCGTTGCCACACCATCATGAACTGCGTGGACGTTTGCCCCAAGGGCCTGAACCCCACCAAGGCCATCGGCAAGATCAAGGAATTGATGGTGCGCCGCGCCATCTGATCCTTTCAGGGCCTCACCATGAGCGATATCGCCACCACAGCGCCTGCAGCAGCCGACGAGCTGCTGACAGAGCGCGAACTGAGCAAGCTGCACTGGCGCTGCCGGCGCGGCTTGCTGGAGAACGACCTGTTCATTCAGCAGTTCTTCAAACGTTTCGAACCTGAGCTGAAGCAACGCCATGCTCAGGGGTTGGCGGCGCTCATGGCCCTGGCAGACAACGACCTGCTGGACCTGTTGCTCTGCCGCCGCGAACCAGACGAGACACTGGCCAGCGCAGAAGTGAACGAAGTACTCAGCATGCTGCGCTTGAGTGGCGGCACCCCTGCCCTGCGGGCCTGACAAACGCAGGGCGCCCCTAGACCGGATTGACATCGGCAAACCTAAGGAAAGTAACAATGAAGCTAGCTGACAACAAAGCCACCCTGTCGTTCTCCAACGGCAGCCCCAGCGTGGACCTGCCGGTCTATCAGGGCAGCATCGGCCCGGACGTCATCGACATCCGCAAGCTGTATGCACAAACGGGCATGTTCACCTATGACCCCGGCTTCCTGTCCACAGCCGCAACCCAGTCCGCCATCACTTACATCGATGGCGACAAGGGCGAGCTGCTGTACCGCGGCTACCCCATTGAGCAGCTGGCTGTGAACTGCGACTTCCTGGAAACTTGCCACCTGCTGCTGTACGGAAACCTGCCCAATGAAGCCCAGAAGAAGGACTTTACCAGCCGCGTGACCAACCACACCATGGTCAACGAGCAAATGCAGTTCTTCCTGCGTGGCTTCCGCCGTGACGCACACCCCATGGCTGTGCTGACCGGTCTGGTGGGTGGTCTGTCGGCCTTCTACCACGACAGCACCGACATCAACAACCCAGAGCACCGCGAAATCGCCGCGATCCGCCTGATCGCCAAGATGCCTACGCTGGTGTCCATGGCATACAAGTACAGCGTGGGCCAGCCTTACATCTACCCACGCAACGACCTGAGCTACGCTGGCAACTTCATGCGCATGATGTTTGCCACGCCTTGCGAAGAGTACAAGGTCAACCCGGTGCTCGAACGAGCTCTGGACCGCATCTTCATCCTGCACGCTGACCACGAGCAAAACGCTTCCACATCGACCGTGCGCCTGTGCGGCTCGTCGGGCACCAACCCCTTCGCAGCCATCGCTGCGGGCGTGGCCTGCCTGTGGGGCCCTGCCCACGGTGGCGCCAACGAAGCCTGCCTGAACATGCTGGAAGACATCCAGCGCAACGGTGGCGTGGCCAAGGTTGGCGAGTTCATGGAGAAGGTCAAGGACAAGAACTCTGGCGTGAAGCTGATGGGTTTTGGCCACCGCGTGTACAAGAACTACGACCCCCGCGCCAAGCTGATGCAGGAAACCTGCAACGAAGTGCTGCAGGAACTGGGCCTGGAAAACGACCCCCTGTTCAAGCTGGCCAAGCAGCTCGAGAAGATCGCGCTGGAAGACGACTACTTCGTGTCGCGCAAGCTGTACCCCAACGTGGACTTCTACTCGGGCATCGTGCAACGCGCCATCGGCATCCCCGTGTCGCTGTTCACTGCCATCTTCGCGCTGGCACGCACCGTGGGCTGGATTGCCCAACTGAACGAAATGATTGGCGACCCCGAGTACAAGATCGGCCGCCCACGCCAGCTGTTTACCGGTGCTGAGCGCCGCGACGTGCTGCCTATCAGCAAGCGCTGATCGGTGAAGTGCCTGGCGCGCGTGGCGCCCAGGCCTGAACCCCACAAAGCCCGCAGGTGCCCCCTGCGGGCTTTTTTACGCCTGCTGCCGCTTCTTTTGAGCCTGCGATGGGGTTCAGACCAGGGAAATGACCCCAGGGTGATTGGCAGGAACCTTGCGGCCCAAGAGCACCGCGCATCCCTCGGAACCGCCAGCCGTTGAGCGAAGCAACACCCGCGGCGGTGGCGAGTCTTTGCAACGCAGCAGTCCAAGCCACACGGCCGACACTGCCCACAGCGCAGTGTTGAGCGCCGAGGATTCCAAGGGATTTCCATCACCGCGCCAGCTGCCAGCGCACCGCAGAATGCAGCCATTGCGGCAGAAGCCAGACATGGATCGCTGGACACGCTGACCGCCCCCGGCCCCATGGGACCAGCGCGCCAGCATGACGCTTATGTCCCTGCTCACAGCCAAACCCTACACGGAGGAAGTTCCTATGTCCGCAGGTGACTGGAAGCGCTTTTACCAGGCGGTCTGTGATGGCGACATGCGCCTGGTGCGACTCTACATCGAAGCGGGCATTGATGTGAACTACGCCCACCCGGAGTTCTTCTCCACCCCGCTGGTGGCAGCCATACGCAACCAGCGTGAAGAAGTGGCGCTCTTCATCTTGCAGCGCGGCGCAGATCCGCTGCGGGTGTCTGAAGTGGATGGCGCCTCCCCCATGGATCTGCTGGCCACCAGCAACCTTCCGCGCCTTCAAGAACAACTGGACCGCATGGGGATTGCCGCCCGGCCTGCCCGGAATTTCTGGAAACGCTGGCTGGGCTGGTAGCGGCAGCGCAGGCCCGCACCGGCCGCTAGGTGGATCAACCCGAGGGGCCAAGACGCCAACCCAACTCACCCCCGATACCTTGAAGAGTCAGCGTGCTCCGCCAAAACGCATAACCTCTTTTTCACAGGCACGCACGTACTCCCCCCTAGTAACCACACTTTGTGCCATGCCAGCGCTTATATTTAAAGCGCTGGTAATTTATACTGCCACCCAGTACACCTCTTGATCCACGATTGAGAGGCGCCAGAACGGAATACCCCATGCCCCACACCGCAGAAGACAAGCAACGCGCCATCACCCGCCTGCGCCGCATCAAAGGCCAGGCGGAGGCGCTGGAGCGCGCGGTGGAGGCTGGTTCAGACTGCGCCCCCATCCTGCAGCAGCTGGCCGCCATGCGGGGAGCCGTGCACGGGCTGATGGCCGACCTGCTGGACAGCCATGTGCGCGAAACGCTGGCAGAAAAACCCGCACCGTCGCAGCAGGCCGTGGATGAAACACTGGCGCTGCTGCGGTCATACCTCAAATAAACCACCACCCCCGACTGACCGAAAGGACCACCCCATGAAATCCCGCGCCGCCGTTGCCTTCAAAGCCGGAGAACCCCTGCAAATCGTCGAGATCGATGTCGCCCCGCCCAAAAAGGGCGAAGTGCTCATCAAGATCACCGACACCGGTGTGTGCCACACCGATGCCTTCACCCTGAGCGGTGAAGACCCCGAGGGCCTGTTCCCCGTGGTGCTGGGCCATGAGGGCGCAGGCATCGTGGTGGAAGTGGGCGAAGGCGTGACCAGCGTCAAGCCTGGCGACCATGTGATCCCGCTCTACACCGCCGAATGCGGCGAATGCCTGTTCTGCAAGAGCGGCAAGACCAACCTGTGCGTGGCCGTGCGCGCCACGCAGGGCAAGGGCGTGATGCCCGACGGCACCACGCGCTTCAGCTACAACGGCCAGCCCATCTACCACTACATGGGCTGCAGCACGTTCAGCGAATACACCGTGGTGGCCGAGGTGTCGCTGGCCAAGGTCAACCCCAACGCCAACCCCGAGCAGGTCTGCCTGCTGGGCTGCGGCGTGACCACGGGCCTGGGCGCCGTGAAGAACACTGCCAAGGTGCAGGAAGGCGACACGGTGGCCGTGTTTGGCCTGGGCGGCATCGGGCTGGCCGTGATCCAGGGTGCCAAGCTGGCCAAGGCCGGGCGCATCATCGCGATTGACACCAACCCCTCCAAGTTCGACCTGGCGAAGGTGTTTGGCGCCACCGATTGCGTCAACCCCAAGGACTTCGACAAGCCGATCCAGCAAGTGATTGTGGAGATGACAGGCTGGGGCGTGGACCACAGCTTTGAGTGCATTGGCAACGTGAACGTGATGCGCGCCGCGCTGGAATGCGCGCACCGTGGCTGGGGCCAGTCGGTCATCATCGGCGTGGCCGGCGCGGGCCAGGAAATCTCCACCCGCCCCTTCCAACTCGTCACCGGCCGCAAGTGGCTGGGCTCGGCCTTTGGCGGCGTGAAGGGGCGCAGCGAGCTGCCCGGCATGGTGGAAGACGCCATGGCCGGCAAGATCCAGCTGGCACCGTTCGTGACCCACACGATGGGCCTGGAGGAGATCAACACTGCGTTCGATCTGATGCACGAAGGCAAGTCCATCCGCTCGGTGGTGAAGTACGCAGCCTGACCCAGGCACTGCAAAAACAAGAGCGCCTTGCGCTGGCTGGATAGGCATTCAAGCCATAAAAGCCTTGAAACCCCTATTCAGCAAGCGCTACCAGCTATTCTTTTGTGAGCAACCCATGTCCACCCATCTGGAACTGTTGAGCAGCCATGCCTGCTTTGGCGGTGAGCAACGCTTCTACCGCCATGATTCGGGCACGATCGGCCTGCCGATGAAATTTGCGGTGTACCTGCCGCCCCAGGCAAGCCAAGGCCCCGTTCCCGCCCTGCTGTACCTGGCCGGGCTGACCTGCACCGAAGAGACCTTCGCCATCAAGGCCAGCGCCCAGCGCCGTGCGGCCGAATTGGGCCTGGCGCTCATCACGCCTGACACCAGCCCGCGCGGCGCCAACGTGCCCGGCGAAGCCGAGAGCTGGGACTTTGGCGTGGGCGCAGGCTTTTACCTGGACGCCACCCAGGCCCCCTGGGCCACGCACTGGCGCATGGAAAGCTACGTGATGAACGAGCTGCTGCCGCTGTGCACGGCACAGTTGCCGATCGACGCGCAGCGCCTGGGCATTTTTGGCCACTCGATGGGCGGGCACGGCGCGCTCACATTGGCGTTGCGCCACCCTGGGCGGTTCAAAACCCTCTCAGCCTTTGCGCCCATCTGCGCGCCCACCCAATGCCCCTGGGGCGAGAAGGCGTTCACCGGCTACCTGGGTGCAGACCGCACCAGCTGGGGTGAGCATGACGCCACCGTGCTGATGGAAAACCAACCCCTGGCGCCCTACCCTGGCGGCATCCTCATCGACCAGGGCCTGGCCGACAAGTTTCTGGAAGGGCAACTGCACCCCCATCTGTTCGAGGCAGCATGCACGCAGATTGGCCAGCCCCTCACGCTGCGCCGCCACGCGGGGTATGACCACGGCTACTACTTCATCCAGACGTTCATCGACGACCACCTGCAGCACCATGCCAAGGGCCTGGACGCAGGGGCCTGAACGGGCTGTTTCGTACCGCCTTCCAATGGCAAAAAGGGCTGTCCCGCAAGGGGCAGCCCTTTTTTTACTCAGCGCCCAGCGCGGTTCAAGTGCCCACCACGCCGCCGTCTGCCTTGCGGATGACCACGGTGGCCGAGCGAGGACGGCCGTTGGCCTTCTTCTCGGGCCAGTTGGACACGGCACGGGGGTTCTTGGGGTCGGTCAGCTCGTTGGCGGGCTCGCCCGGGTGCTGGATGTTGACGAACATGGTCTTGCCGTCGGGCGTGGTGGTCACGCCGGTGACCTCGCAGCCTGCGGGGCCGACGAGGAAGCGACGCACTTCGCCCGTGTTGACATCGGCAGCCAGCATCATGTTGTTGCCAAAGTTCTTCAGGTCGCCCTTGCCCATGGCCGACGTGGACATGTCGCACTGGATCCACAGCACACCGCGGCCGTCCACCCACAGGCCATCGGGGCACGAGAACATGTCGCCCTTGATGTTGCCCTTGGCCTCGGCGCGCTCCAGCGATGGATCACCCGCCATGACGAAGTGGTTCCAGGCAAAGGTCTGGCCGCTGAAGTCGCCGTCTTCCTTCCAGCGAATGATGTGGCCCTGCGTGTTGTTGGCACGGGGGTTGGCCGCATCCACGGCGGGCTGGTTGGCGCCGCCGCGGTTGCTGTTGTTGGTCAGCGTGGTGTAGACCCAGCCCTGCTTGTCCACGGCAATCCACTCGGGGCGGTCCATCTTGGTGGCGCCCAGCAGGTCGCTGGCCTGGCGGGCCTTGATCAGCACTTCGCCCTGGTCGGCAAAGCCGTTGGCGGCTGTGAGCGGGCCTTCGCCATGCGTCAGCGCAATCCAGCGGCCCTTGCCGTCGGCGTTGAACTGTGCCACGTACAGCGTGCCATGGTCCAGCAGCGTGGCGTTGGCCGCGGCACCGCCGGGCTTGATGGCATCACGGCTCACGAACTTGTAGATGTACTCAAAGCGTGCGTCTTCGCCCATGTAGACCACAGCCCGGTTGTCACGCGTGACGGCCACCGTGGCGCCTTCGTGCGCACCCCGGCCCATGGCCGTGCGCTTGACGGGGGTGGAGCTGGGGTTGTTGGGGTCAATCTCCACAATCCAGCCGAAGCGGTTGGGTTCGTTGGGGTTCTTGGTGGCGTCAAACCGCGCGTCAAACTCATGCCAGCGGTAGCCAGAGCCACCCTTCTTCAAGCCCCAGCGCTTTTCATGGGCGCTGAGCGTTTCGCCACCGCTGAAGTAGTTGATGAAGTTTTCTTCGGACGTGAGGTACGTGCCCCAGGGCGTGATACCGCTGGCGCAGTTGTTGAGGGTGCCGAGCACCGAGCGACCTTGCGGGTCGGCTGCCGTTTTCATCAGCGCGTGGCCTGCGGCGGGGCCGCTGACCAGGGTGGGCGTGTTGGCTGTGATGCGGCGCGCCCAGGGCGAGGGTGTCACCACCTCCCACTTGCCGTTCTTTTCCTGCACTTCGCAGATCGATACGCCGTGGGCGGCCTGCGACTTGCGCACTTTCTCCAGGCTCCAGTTGGCGGCGCCGTCGGGGAACAGCAGACCGTGGTCCACATACTCGTGGTTCATGGCCAGCAAGCCCACCTTGGAGCCTTCTTGCGCAAAGTAGTGGATGCCGTCGTGGTGCATGCCAAACTGGGTCGCCTGCTGGGCGGCGCTGTTGCTGGCATCGTCCTTGAACGCGGCGTTTTCGCCAGACATGCCCACGGGGTCACCCCAGGGTGCGATCACCTGCACGGTGTAGCCCTCGGGCACCGCCACCGTATCGGCCGTGGAAAGAGCTACGCTCTTGAAGCCCAACAGGGGGCCAGCACCAGAGCCAGGGGTGGCACAACCCACCAGCGCAGCAGCACCGGCCACCGAGCTCAGCGGCGCCAGAAAATTACCGGCCAACGCACCCAAACCGCCCCGTAACAAGGTGCGGCGCGAAGGCGCGGACACCTCATGGATGCTGGGATTGGAAGAACGGTTGCTGTCTTCCATCAGGGAAAAGTCTTTTGCCATCGTGCAGTACTTGGTTGTGACTGCGCCGCCGGGGTAGCAGCGCGCGCCGCTATTGTAGGCGCGGCGTGTGACCAAGGCATGACAGGCCTGCAAAAGATAGCCTTCTGCATGGCGCAACGAGGGCGCCCTGCCTCTTGCCTCCTGCCGCAGAACGGGCACAGAGCAGTGAAGCTGCTCAATCGAAAATTGATACATTTATCAAACAACCATTTATTTGATAAATGTGCTTACAATTGAGCAAACACGTCACATAATGTAACCATGCACAGCGCTGGTGCATGGGCTTCGCCAACAGCCACCCGCGCACGCAGGCACCGGAAAGATTGCATGACGACGACCTCTTCTTTGTCGATAGAAACCTCTCCCGCGCCGGGAAGCGCCACCGCCGAGGTGTGCGCGTCCGTCGATGAACTCAAACAACGGATCTTCGACGCGACGCCCATGGGGCTTTGCCTGCTGATCCGTGCCCAGCCCGTGCTCATCAACGCGCGATTTGCCGAACTGCTCGGGGCTGCCCCTGAAGACGCCTTGCGCCCTGCCACCTGGCTGCAGCAACAGTGGCCAGAGCTGTGGCCGCAACTGCTCGGCATAGGCCGCGGCCAACGGCATGTGAGCTGTGCAACTGCCTCGGGCCGCATCTTCAATGGGCGTGCCTATGCGCGGGTGCTGCCCGCACTGGCCGAAGGGGCCGAACTGATCACCGTGGTGGACGAACCCCAGCGCGCGCAAATTGCTTTTTCTTCGCACTGGCGTGCCCGCATGCTGGAGCAGACGGAGACCATGGGCCGCAGCGGCTCGGCAGAAATCGACCTGGACCAAGGCAAGGCCTTGCTGTCCAAGGGCCTGTATACGCTGCTGGGGCTGCCCTTTCACCCCAAAGCCGTGCCCAGCTGGCGCCTGCTGCAGCGGCTGCCCGCGAAAGAGCGCGGCTATGCGGCCTCGATATGGCAAGGCGCACTGCCCGACGAGCCGTTCGAGTTCCAGCACCGGCTGGTCTGTAGCGATGGCAAGCGGCTTGAAGTGCTGCAGCGGGGCATGGTCGAAACCGACGGCTCTGGCCGCCGCCATGGCTACGTCATCATCCAGGACATCACCGCCCAGCGTGAAGCCGAGCAGCGCATCCAGGAGCTGGCCAACCACGACGAAGTCACGGGCCTGGCCAACCGCACGCAACTGCTCGACCGCATTGATGCAGCCGTGCACGCCGCCAAGTGGGACCCGCAACCGTTTTTGCTGCTCTCCATCCAGGTCGATCAGGTAGACCAGCTCAAGCAGGCCATGGGCTATGGGGCGGGTGATGCCATGGCCATGGCCGTGGCATCACGCCTTTACACGCTGGCCGAGCCCAGCGACATCGTGGCGCGCCTGGACGGCGGCGAATTTGCGATTTTGCTGAGCCCCGAGAGCAGCGCGCTGGACCCCCAGGGCTACCACCACGCTCGCGCGGTGGTGGAGGCCATGTCCAAGCCCGAGCGCCTGGGCGCGGCCGAAATTGTTCCTGGCGGGCGCGTGGGGGTGGCGCGCTTTCCGGCCGATGCACAAACCGCCAGCGAGCTGCTGGAAGCCGCACAAACCGCACGCATGGACATTCCAGCCACCGGTGAACAGGTCGCGATCTTCACCCCCGAAGCCCGGGCGGCAGCGTTGCGCAAACTGGCTGTCGAGTCGGGCCTGCGGCATGCCGCAGAGCGCGGTGAGCTGGGCCTTTCCTACCAACTGCAGGCCGACCTGACCACCGGCGAGATTGCCGGTGCGCAGGTCATCATGAACTGGACCAGTCAGGCACTGGGCAGTGTGCCAGGCCATGAGTTTGTGCCGATTGCCATGCAAACCGGCCTGATCGTCATGCTGGGCGACTGGAAGCGTGAAGCCGTTTGCCAGCAATTGCGTGCCTGGGAGCAGGCGGGCGTGCGTGTACCGCGCCTGTGTCTGCGCATCTCGCAACTGGAGCTGCAGCAGCCCGACATGGTGGACAAGCTGCGCCAAAGCCTTCTGGCCAACGGCCTTCAAGCGCAAGCGCTCGGCATTGAGATCAGCGAACAGGCCTTGTTCAATGCATCGCCTGAACTGGTGAAGACCTTGAACCAGCTGCGCGGGCTGGGGCTGGAGATTTCGCTGGGCGATTTCGGCGCGGGCGCCACCAACCTGGGCCTGCTGCGCACCCTGCCGGTGGATGTAATCAAGGTGCACCGCTCATGCGTGCCCGATGTGACGGCGGCCACCGGTGATGTCTCGCTCACCCGGGCCATCATCAACATGGCGCACAGCCTGCAGATGAAGGTCATGGCAGACGGTGTGGAAACCACAGGCCAGCTCACGCTGCTGATTGCCAATGGCTGTGACCGCATGCAGGGCCCGGTGCTGTCGCCGCCTGTGGACGCCAATGCACTCGTGCAGCAGCTGGCCAGCAAGATCACGTTGCCCGCCCACCTGCTCACTCGCCGGCGCGAACGCACCTTGCTGCTGGTGGACGATGAGCCCAACATCGTCTCGGCCCTGCGGCGCCTGTTCCGCCGCGAGGGTTACCGCATCGTCACGGCCAGCAGCGGAGCCGAGGGGCTGCAGCGCATGGCCGAATACGAAGTGGACGTGGTGCTTTCGGACCAGCGCATGCCCGGCATGACCGGTGTTGAATTTCTACGCCGCGCCAAAGAGCTGTACCCCGACACCGTGCGCATGGTGCTCTCCGGCTACACCGAACTACAGTCGATCACCGACGCCGTCAACGAAGGCGCCATCTACCGCTTTCTGACCAAACCGTGGGATGACGAACGGCTGCTCGTGCATGTGCGCGAGGCCTTTGCCCACAAGGAACTGGGCGACGAAAACAAGCGCCTGGCCACCGAAGTCGTCACGGCCAGCGAGGCCCTGGCCGCCGCCAACGAGCGGCTGGAGATGGTGCTGAACAACCAGCAGCAGCAAATCGACCAGGAATCAGCCCGTGCCAACGCTGTGCGCGACATGCTGGACCTGGTGCCCGTCCCGTTGCTGGGGGTGGACCCCGACGGAGTCATCGTGCTGGCCAACCAGGAGGCCCAGCGCGTTCTGGGCCACCGCACTGCCGTGCTGGGCGAACCTGCCCAGACCGTGCTGCAACAGCCCCTGCCGCCCATGGCGACGGAACTACTTTCGACCCCAGCCCAAAACGCCCCAACCACTTACCAGGCGCCCCTGCACTGGCTGGGCCCCCACTGGAGCGGCAAGGTGCGCGTGCTGAACACCACGCCGCCGCGCGGCCTGATGGTGGTGTTGACGGACCACCATAGCCCAGCACAGCCACAGCCCGACAACGAAACGCCCTGTTAAGACGCGAAAGACGCGAGCGCGAACACGGCACCGATCAAAAACATCAGCCCTTGTCCATGGCACCCCATTCCGCCCCCTCACTGCCCGACACACCCAGTGCAGCACCCGTTGCTGCCCCCATCAGCACCACGCTTGAAGCCGCATCACCAGCACCTGGTACGCAAATACAACCGACTGAGGCCGTGGATCCGGCTGCACAACGGCTGCGCCACCTGTTTCGCCGCCTGGATGCCAAAGGCCAGACCCATGTGCTGAAGAAAGCGCTTTTCGAATACCGCGGAATTGAGCTGCCATGAAAGTCCCGCCACCCCGTCTCTTGAAGCTTGATCGCGAAGCCCTCGCACGCGACGTGCGCGCCCTGCCTTCCCTGCCCACCGTGGTGCAGGAGCTGATGATGCTGGTGCAGAAAAATGAGGTGCAGCTGGACACCATCACCAACACGCTGAGCCTGGACCAGGCCTTGTCGGTCAAAGTGCTGCAGCTGGCGAACTCTCCGTTCTACGGGCTGTCCGGCCGGGTGCGTTCCATTCGTGATGCGATCAATATTCTGGGAATGCGCCAGCTCAGCAGCCTGGTCATCGCGGCGGCGCTGACCCTGCAGTTCGAAAAGCTCCACGGCCAGTCTTTGCACATGAATGCGTTCTGGCGGCATTCGATTGGCTGCGCCACCGCAGCCCGCCAACTGGCCAAGCGCACGGGCCTGGATGAGCAAGCAGCTTTCACCGCAGGCCTGCTGCACGATGTGGGCCGACTGGTGGTAGACAGCCACCACCCCCTGGAAGCCGCGCAGGCCATTGCCTGGGCAGAGGCCAGTGACACGCCCCACTGCGATGCTGAGTACATGCTGCTGGGCATTGACCACACAGAACTGGGGTCCTGGGTGTGCCGCCACTGGCGGTTTACCAGCGATGTGACCGATGCCATCGCGGGCCACCACCACCCACCGCCTTCGGGCGCGCTGACGCTGATTGACATCGTTCACGTGGCCGACGCCATCACCCACGCACTGGACCTGGCCGATGCCCCCAACGAGGCCGTGCCTGGAATCAGCTCTGCAGCCTGGGCACGGCTGGGCCTGCAAGAGCGCGAACTACCGGCGCTGCTGGCCAGCATTGAAAGCGAATTCAACGATTTGTATGCCGTGCTGAAGCCCGCCAAGGAGGCCCCATGACCCACAACGGACTATCCCCCCTGCCCCAGGATTTGACGCTGGCCGAGATGTCAGACGTGCAGATCCGCGCCATCGTGGGCGAGCTGATCAAAACCAACCGGGACTTGAAGGAGGTGAACTCCAAGCTGTCTGATGCGCAGAGCAAGCTCATCCAGTCGGAAAAGCTGGCCTCCATCGGGCAACTGGCAGCGGGTGTGGCGCATGAGATCAACAACCCCATCGGCTTCATCTTCTCGAACTTCGGCACCCTGGAGCAGTACCTGGAAGACCTCTTCCAGATGCTGGACGCCTACGAGCAGGCCGAGGCGAGCGTGAGCGACAGCGCAGCACTGGCACGCATCCGCAGCCTCAAGGCAGATCTGGACATTGACTACCTGAAAGAGGACATTCCCAACCTGATGCGCGAGTCGCGCGACGGCATCCAGCGCGTGCGCAAAATCGTGCAGGACCTGAAAGATTTTTCACGCGTGGATGCACGCCAGGAGTGGGAAAGCGTGGACCTGCACGCGGGCATCGACTCCACACTCAACATCGTCAACAACGAGATCAAGTACAAGGCCGACGTGGTCAAGCACTACGGCGCGCTGCCCGAAGTTCAGTGCCTGCCCTCGGAGCTGAACCAGGTGTTCATGAACCTGTTGGTCAACGCAGCCCACGCCATCACGGCTGAGCGTGGCACCATCACCATCAGCACCGGAGTCGATGGCCCCAATGTGTGGGTGGAGGTGGCCGACACTGGCGCAGGCATTGCACAAGAAAACCTGAAGCGTATTTTTGACCCCTTCTTCACCACCAAGCCGGTGGGCAAAGGCACGGGCCTCGGCCTGTCGCTGTCTTACGGTATCGTGCAAAAGCACAGTGGGCGCATGGAAGTGCACAGCGAACTGGGTGTGGGCACCCGGTTCAGGATCACGCTGCCCATCAAGCACGAAGAAGCAGCCACCCAGCCAGCCGCTTGACGGCGGGCCAGTGCCTTTGCCAGTACCGCCCAGCCCCGTACCCTTTTTGCAGCCATGGACACCGACAACACCCCACTGATCCCCGCCGAGGCTGCGGCGCCAGCGCCCAGCCAGCCGCCCGCACCACCTGCCGAGCCCTGGACCGTGCTGTGCGTGGACGATGAGCCCAGCATCCTGTCAGCCCTCAAGCGCGTGCTGCGGGCCGAAGACTGCAAGGTGCTGCAAGCGGGCAGCGGCGCGGAAGCCATTGCCGTGCTGGAGCAACACCCCGTGGACGTGGTGGTGAGCGACATGCGCATGCCGGGCATGGACGGCGCCGCCCTGCTGGCCCAGGTGCGAGCCCGCTGGCCCGCCACCGCGCGCATTCTGCTCACGGGGTATGCCGACATGAAGGCCACAGTCGCGGCCATCAACGAAGGGCAGATTTATCGCTACATCCACAAGCCCTGGGACGAAACCGAACTGCGGCTGACCGTGCGCCAGGCGGCCGAGCGCAGGCAGCTGGAGCGTGAACGCGACCGCCTGCAAGCCCTGACGAGCGCGCAGAACGAAGAGCTGAAAGCGCTGAACACCGGGCTGGAGCAGCGGGTGCAAGAGCGCACCAGCGAGCTGCGCCAGGCCAACGACCAACTGCGGCGCAACTACCTCACCAGCATCAAGATCTTTTCCAGCGTGATGGAACTGCGCAGCGGCGTGCTGGCCGGGCATGGCAAGCGCTGCGCCAACCTGGCGCGCAAGGTGGCGGTGACCATGGGCCTGCCCGAAGACGAAGTGCAGAACATCTTTGTGGCCGGGCTGCTGCACGACATGGGCTTCATGGCCTTGCCGGACTCCATCATGACCAAGCCCGTGGGCAAGCTCACGCCGGAAGAACTGGTCAGCTACCAGCGCCACCCGGTGCTGGGCGCACAGGCCTTCATGGCGCTGGACGACCACCAGACCGTGGCCACATTGATCCGCACCCACCACGAGCGCTTTGACGGCACCGGCTACCCGGACCAGCTTCAGGGCACGCAGATTCCGCGGGGCGCGCACATCCTGGCGGTGGTGGATACGTACGACGACATGACGCACGGGCACCTCACCGGCGCGTCGCTGACCGAGGCAGAAGCGCGCACCATCTTGCAGCGTGGGCGCGGCACGCAGTTCGACCCCGAGGTGGTGGACGTCTTCCTGCACATCACGCAAGAGGTCAAGCCCAAGCCCGTGCGCATCGAGCCCGTCAGCACCGACCATCTCAAGCCCGACATGGTGCTGGGCAAGGATCTGCTTTCGAAAGAAGGGGTCATGCTGCTGTCTGCCGGGCATGTGCTCAGCGCCGACATGATCAGCCGCATTCGCAAATACGCGATGGCCGAAGGGCTGGACCTGGCGCTGGACATTCGAATGCCGGGGTAGATCCTCAGAGCCTGTTCAAAGGCTGTTGAGAGATTGCATTAAGACTTTGAGCGGGCTCTTAATGTGGAGTTAAGTGGCGGTTTCAACAATCGTCTGCATGCCCCTCATCCTGCAACGGCTGCTGCCGCGCGCCCCATTTTTTGGTGCTTCCCACGCCTCTTCCACATCACAGCCCTCGGCGCAGGGTTTGCACCCCGCCTGGGTCGTGCTGTGGATCAGTGTCTGGATGGCCGCGGTGTGCAATGTGCCGCTGTGGCGAGAAGTGCTCCACCTGCCCGGTAACACCGGCGTTCGCGGCTGGGCTTTCCTGGCGGCCTTCATGGTGCTGGTCACTGCGGGCAACGCCGCCTTGCTGAGCCTGCTGGCCTGGCGCTGGACGCTCAAGCCCGCAGCTGGCCTGCTGGTGCTGATGGCGGCCTTTGGCGCCTATTTCATGCTGGCCTACGGTATTGCGATTGACGCCAGCATGCTCACCAATGTGCTGCAAACCGATGTGAAGGAAGCGGGCGACCTGCTGAACTGGCAACTGCCGCTGACCGTCGGCGCCCTGGCCGTGCCACCAGTGGCGTGGCTGGTTCGCCAACCCGTGCGCGCTGTGGCACCGCTGCGGCAAACGCTGCACAACGCAGGGCTTTTCGTCGCCGCCTTGCTGGTGGCCGTGGGTGCGGTGTTGCTGGTGTTCCAGGACTTTGCCTCCACCATGCGCAACCACACCCAGTTGCGTTACCTGATCAACCCTCTCAACACCGTCTATGCGCTGGGCAACATTGCCACCAAACCACTGCGCATGGACACGCGCACCATCCTGCCCGTGGGGCGCGACGCCCAACTGGGTGCCAGCTACGCAGGCCAGTCCAAGCCGCCGCTGCTGGTGCTGGTGCTGGGCGAAACCGGTCGCGCGGGTAACTTTGGCATCAACGGCTACGAACGCGACACCACCCCACTGCTGGCCGCCCGGCCAGACCTCATCAGTGCGGGCAACGCCTGGGCTTGCGGCACCAGCACAGCGGCCTCGGTGCCGTGCATGTTTTCGCACCTGGGCCGCAATGGCTACGAAGCGCGCCGCGCCAACTTTGAAGGCTTGATGGACGTGCTGCAGCACGCAGGCCTGGCCGTTTTGTGGGTGGACAACCAATCGGGCTGCAAGGGCACTTGCGACCGCATTCCCAACGCCAACACCTCTGCCCAGAAAGACCCCGAACTGTGCCCCACTGGCAGCGACTGCCTGGACAACATCATGCTCAAGGGCCTGGACCAGCGCCTGGCAGACCTGCCCGCCGAGCAGCGCCAGCGCGGCACCGTGGTGGTGCTGCACCAGATGGGCAGCCACGGCCCTGCTTACTCCAAGCGCTCAGCGCCGGAGCGCAAGAAGTTCCTGCCCGAATGCACATCCAACGCGCTGCAGGAATGCGACCGCCAGCAGGTGGTGAACGCCTACGACAACAGCATCGTGGAAACCGACCACTTTCTCGATTCAGTGCTCAATTGGCTTGGAAAGCAATCCCATCAAGCGCAACCAGCTATGATTTATGTAGCAGACCACGGTGAATCGCTGGGTGAGAACAACATCTACCTGCATGGCCTGCCCTACTCCATCGCGCCTGACGTGCAAAAGCATGTGCCCTGGGTCACCTGGCTCTCGCCCGCCATGCAGTCGCGCACGGGCACGGCCACACCCTGCCTGCAAAAAGAACTGGCCCAGCAGCGCATCACGCACGACAACTACTTCCACTCGGTGCTGGGCTTGATGGATGTGAAGACGGGCGCATACCAGCCCGAGCTGGACATCTTCAGCGCCTGCCGCAAGACCGTGGCTGCCAAGCAGGCTGCCCCCGCGCCAGCCAAGAGCTGAACGGGCGCCCTTCAGCGGCCCTGCATCCACCCTGCGGCCTGGGCGATCAGGTGGCCGCGAAACACCTCGGCAATGGGCGAGAGCCGCTTGCCCTTGGGCCACACCAGGTGCCACTGCGACTGGATGGGAAAGCCCTGCACGTTCAGGATGGCCAGGCCATCCCAATGCGGCCCCAGCGCGTGCCGTGACACGATGGACACGCCCAGCTGCCCTTCTACCGATTCCTTGATCGCCTCGTTGCTGCCCAGCTCCAGCACCGCACTGGGCGCAAAGCCCAGCTGGCGCAAATGCGCATCGGTGGCCATGCGGGTGCCTGAGCCTTTCTCGCGCAAGATGAACCTCTCGCCCTGCAACTGCGCCAGCGTCACCCGTTTCCGGGCGGCCAGCCGGTGGCCTGCGGCGGCGATGACCACGAGCGGGTTGGGCATGAGGATCTGATCCTCTAGCGGCAAATCCCCGGGGGGCATGGACATCACGTAAAGGTCGTCCTGGTTGGCGCGCAGGCGGGTGATGACATGGTCGCGGTTGAGCACTTCCAGCGAAATGTCGATTTGCGGGTGCAGTTTGCAAAAGCTGCCCAGCAAGCGGGGCACGAAGTATTTGGCGGTGCTCACCACCGCCACCTTGAGCCGGCCACTGGTCAGGCCCTTGGCGCCCGAAATGCCTTGCTCAAACGCATCCCACTCACCGGCAATGGCGCGCGCCGTGCGGGCCAGGGCCTGCCCGGCCTCGGTCAGGTACACGCGGCGCGACACCACTTCGTACAGCGGCACGCCCACGGCCTGCGTCACCTCGCGCAGCTGCATCGACGCCGTGGGCTGGGTCACGTGCATGACCTTGGCGGCGGCGCTCACGCTGCCGGTTTCAGCCAGCGCCAGGAACAGTCGCAATTGGCGAAAGGTGATGTTCATAGATTTTTATCTATAGATAACCGCATTCGAATCGATTTTACTTTGCGCTCTGCTCTCTCTAGCATCCACCCCAGTCATCCCTTTGGAGTAGAAGAATGCAAAGTTTGCTGGACCCTGCGGTCCTTTTTTTTGCGCTGGGCGTGTTTGCGGGCCTGGTGCGGTCGAACCTGGAGATGCCTGCGGCCATCTCGAAGTTCTTGTCGATTTACCTGCTGATGGCGTTGGGCCTGAAGGGCGGCTTTGCGCTGGCTGCCTCAGGCTTCACCGCCAGCGTGGCCAGCAGCCTGGGGCTGGCGGTGCTGCTGGCCGTGGTGGTGCCCCTGGTGGGTTACGCGCTGCTGCGGCGAATGCTGTCGGGCTTCAACGCCGCGGCGGTGGCAGCCACCTATGGCTCGGTCAGCGCGGTGACGTTTGTGACGGCCACGCAGTACCTCGAATCGCAATCCGTGCCCTATGGCGGCTACATGGCCGCCGCCATGGCGCTGATGGAGTCGCCCGCCATCATCCTGGCCGTGATGCTGGCCAACGCACTGCGCCAGCGGCAGGGGGTGCCCGCCACCCATGCAGCGCAGATGGTGGCCATGTCCCCCTCCGGTGCAGCCACCCTGCCCAGCCCGGGCAGCCTGGGTGCCTCAGGCTCAGCCACTGCGGGCAAGGCTGGGCCGCATCTGTCGGTGGGCAAGATCCTGCATGAATCCCTCACCGACGGCACCCAACTGCTGTTGCTGGGCGCCATGGTCATCGGCCTGGTCACGGGCGATGCGGGCAAGGCTGCCATGCAGCCGTTTTCGGGCGACCTGTTCAAGGGCATGCTCTGCCTGTTTCTGCTGGACATGGGCCTTTCCACAGCGCGCAACCTGCCTGCCGTGCGCAAGCAGTCGCCCTGGCTGCTGGCCTATGCCGTGCTGGGGCCGCTGGTGCACGCCGGGCTGGCCCTGGCCCTGGCGTGGCTGGCCCAGGTGCCCGCAGGCGATGCGGCGCTGCTGATGGTGCTGGCCGCCAGCGCGTCTTACATCGCCGTGCCCGCCGTGGTGCGCTACGCCATTCCTGAGGCAGACCCTTCGCTGTACGTCAGCCTGTCGCTGGGGGTGACGTTTCCGCTCAATATCCTGGTGGGCATTCCGCTGTACACGCACGTGGTGTTGCGCCTGTGGGGTGGTTGAGCATGGGGCAGCCGAGCAGTTTGCCCGGCGGCTTTCGTGGAGAGGCGGACTGAGGCAACCTGTACCGCTATCAATTAAATAGCTGTTAGCGCTTTACCCATGAGCGCTAGAGCCGATTTTCATTAAAAACCTATGGGGCGCCTGCTGCACACCACAGGCAAAAGCAGCAACAGCCCCGGCGTCAAAACAAGCTGCTTTGCCCACGCAGCAGGCCGGGGCGAAACTGGGTCAGGTCCAGCCCCTCGCGCTCGCGGTTCAGCCCCAGGCGGCGACAGGCGGCCGCGAAGCGCTGGCGCAGCAAGTCTGCCCACAGCCCACTGCCTTTCATGCGGGTGACAAAGTCACTGTCATAGGTTTTGCCAGCGCCGCGCTGCGCATCGCTCAAGTCATGCAAATCCTGCACGCGGGCCATGACGCGCGCTGCGCGCTGCGGGTAATGCACAGACAGCCATTCACGGAACAGCGAATCCAGCTCCCACGGCAGGCGCAGCACGGTGTAGAAGGCCGAACGCGCGCCCGCCTCGTGGGCAGCTTCGAGCACCTGCTCCATGTCTTCGGTGATGAACGGTATTTGGGGCGCCACGCTCACGCCCACGGGCACGCCCGCGTCGGCCAGCGCGCGGATGGTGCGCAAGCGCCGGTGGGGCGCTGCGGCGCGCGGCTCCATGCGGCGGGCCAGCACCGGGTCGAGCGTGGTGATGGTGACGTACACCGCCGCCAGGCGCTGCGCGGCCAGGGGCGACAGCAGATCCAGGTCGCGCTCCACGCCGCTGGACTTGGTGATGAGCGAAAACGGGTGGCGCGCCTGCTGCATCACCTCGATCAGGCTGCGGGTGAGCTTCAGCTCGCGCTCCACAGGCTGGTAGCAATCGGTGGCCGAGCCAATGTTCACCAGCCTGGGCACGTAGCGCGGCTGGGCCAGTTCGCTGCGCAGCACCTCGGCAATGTTGTGCTTGGCCACGATCTGCGTTTCAAAATCCAGCCCCGGTGAAAAGTTGAGGTAGCTGTGTGTGGGGCGCGCATAGCAGTAAATGCACCCGTGCTCACAGCCCCGGTAGGGGTTCACCGAAAGCTCAAAAAAGATATCGGGCGAATCGTTGGCACACAGGGCGCTGCGCGCTGTCTCCAGATGCACGCGGGTGGCGGGGGCAATCAACCCGCTGCTGTGCCACCCATGCGCCTCGCCGTCTTGGGCTGCCTCGCCATATTCCGCACGGCGCTCTGCCACCACAGACCCTGGCATTTGCAATGTGCCGGTGTACCCCCACCCATCGTCAGCCACTTCGCGCACATCGCGGCTGAACCGGTGCGCCATGCTGGACGCCGTGCCCCGCCCCCGCAGGGCCTGCAGCGGAATGCGCACCTCCGCCGGGGGCGCCGGGAGGTCGTCGGGGAAGGTGTCATCGCCATGGCTCATAACTGTATGAATATAAGGGGTATCTATTTAGCTCCAGCGACCACATTGATACTGTGATTTCATCCAGTAATGGTATCCGATTGCCTATCCCCTGTGTTCTTGTTCACGACATCCGCATATGTCACCGGGGGCGTAACCACCGCTTGCTGCAGCAAGCGGTAAAACAGCATCCCGCGTGAGCTGGATGTGCGCCGGTTGAAACGGAACACGAATTCATCGAGATAGGCGTCCAGGTGGTCTGGCTGTACAGAGCCATGATGTGTTCCCAGCACCCAGCGCTGTACCAGTGAGGCGACCCGGTGCACTCCCGCCATGGAGACATGGGCAGGTACGCCTGAGCCGAGCATGACGGTGCGCTGGTGGGTGTAACC
>NZ_JAEFCH010000048.1:0-29823 GCF_016406015.1 Acidovorax sp. IB03
GGCATTCAAATGGCTGTGCGATGGATATGACGTTACTTGTTCAGCATTGCCCTAATAAAAAAGGGAGCCCACGGGCTCCCTTTTTTACCAGCACAGCGGGCAAGGAACGCAGTCGTTCAGTTCAACTCACCGTACTGGGTGGTGCTCAGCGCGGTACTCTGCCCATCCGATCCCGGCATTTCCGTGTCTGCAAAATCAGTGGAATGGGATGGGGGCAGCAAGGGGCCTGAGCGCACGGCCACACCGGGGCGCGCAGCGGCCGCAGGCGCTACCGGCGCACGGCCGGCAGCGTCGGCCAGTGCTCGCTTGAAGGCGGCCACCTCGTCAGCCTCGATCGGCTCAAACCGCGCTGGCGCACTGGCGGGCGCCAAAGGAGCAGGACCGGTGTTGGACGCGGGCAGCAGCGGGGCGGGCGCAGTGGCGCCCGAGGGCGTACGGCCAAGCGCCGTGGGCGTGGTGGGGAAACGGGCAGCGGGCTCGGCCGGGAACAGCAGCGACGATGCTGGCGCAGCCACCGGTGCGGGTGCTGCAGGGGCGGGCGCTGGCACCGGTGCGGGTGCTGCAGGGGCGGGCGCTGGCACCGGATTGCGCGCGACGACTTGTGGCGCGGCAGCAGACGGCACCGGCGTGGGGGTGATGCCCTTTTGCGGCAGGCCCACGGCCACATGGTCATTGATGCGCCAATAGACCGCGGTGACCAGAATGTCATAACGGGTCTTGGCCGTCTGGGCGATCAGCGCCTCGATCTCGCTCAAACGGGCAGTCTCACCGCCGTACTCGCGGGCCAAATCCATCATCACCAGAAACTGGCGACCTCGCTGATCGAGCGACAAGACCTTGAACTTATAGCTGGCCGAAAGCACGCCTGCACGCACCATGGCATCGCGCACCACGGTGTAGAGCAATTCACGCCGCTCCATGCGCTCGTTTTTGCGGTTGGCCGCATGTTCAGGGGGAATAGGTTGCAGCAGCGGCTGCCCTGGCCGCCCCGGAGCCAGAGGCACGGTGGCATCGGCATTCAACAAACCGGATGGTTCAGCCCCCGCACTGCGAGGTTTGGCCTTGGGTGGTGCAGGTTTGCGACTGAACCAACTGAACAGAGACATGGCTTGCTTTCTTCGAAGGGGCGCTCGTAATCAATCCGGTGCGAGTTTAACTGGGGGTACAGACAGCTTGGTTACTTCGCCTCGGCAGCAACGCCATCAGCGTCGCTAAAGTCAGGTGGCTGCAACGCGGCGCTTGCGGTTGCCCAAGCGTTTGGCCAATACAGACCCCACCGCCATTGTCAAAGCCAAAGCAACGGCCGGCTGGCGGTTGGCCAGCTCGGTGAAGCGCAGGGCGTGCAGCGCCCACAGCTTGCACGGCGCGCTGGTCTGCACGGTGGCAGAGCGTGGGCGGTGCGAGAAGAATGCGCCCTCGCCCACCACCGAGCCAGGGCCCACCACGGCCAAGCGCAAACGTTCTTTTTCGTCCTGGTAATGCACGCTCAGGGTGCCGCTTTCCACCAGATACAGGGTGCGGTCTTGCGCTCCCTGGCTGAACACGGTGTGGCTCGCCGGGAACACCATGGGCTGCAGGTAAGGTGCAACCACCTCCCACTGCGCAGGCGACAAAGGGTTGGTCATGGCATCGTCTGCGCTAGCTTGGGCGATGGCATCAACCAGGCCGCGCAGATCAACGCGAGGGGATGTAGACATTAGGGCATTCATAGTGGGTCTGAAAGTACCTGCGTTACAGCGCGGACACAAGCACCGCTTACGTCCCTTTACAAAGAAGCTGCCCGATTGAGAGCGCTACTTGCCAATGCAAAAGCTGGAGAAGATCACGCCCAGCAGATCGTCGGAGGAGAACTCTCCGGTGATCGCACCCAAGGCGTTCTGGGCCAGCCGCAACTCTTCTGCCAGCAAATCCAGGGCAGGCGAGGGAATGAGCAACTGGGCTGACGCTTGCGCCAGATGAGCGTCCACCTGCGCCAGCGCCTGCACGTGACGCGCGCGCGCGATATAGACCCCCTCAGGCGCCGACTGCCAGCCAGCGACTTCCAGAAGTATGCGCCGCAGGGCTTCCAAACCATCGCCCGTGCGCGCAGAAATTCGAACCGAACGTCGATTCACAACCCCAGAGCCAGCCGCATCCGCCACAGCAGTACTGGTGCAATCAGTCTTGTTCCACACATCGATCACCGGGACGGAAGCAGGAATCTTTTGCCGCATGGAAGCCGCCACGGCCGCATCTGCAGCCAAATAGTCAGGCTGGTCCATGCGCGACAAATCATGCAAGAAGAGAACGGCGTCTGCCCCCTCAATCTCTGACCATGCCCTCGCAATGCCGATGCGCTCCACCTCGTCGTCGCTGTCGCGCAGGCCAGCTGTGTCAATCACATGCAACGGCACGCCTTCGATCTGGATGGTCTGCTGCACCTTGTCGCGGGTCGTGCCCGCGATGGGGGTGACGATGGCGAGCTCTGCCCCAGCCAAAGCATTCAGCAGCGAACTCTTACCCGCGTTTGGCTGGCCGGCAATGACCACCTTGATTCCTTCGCGCAGCAAAGCGCCCTGCTGCGCACGCTGGCGCACCTGGGCCAAGGTAGTCTGCAGGCGCTCCAGTTGGCCTCGGGCGTCGGCTTTTTCCAGGAAATCAATGTCTTCTTCCGGGAAGTCCAGCGTGGCCTCCACCAGCATGCGCAGGTGGATCAGTGCATCGCGCAGTGCGTGAATCTCGTGCGAAAACGCGCCGGTCAAAGACCGGCTGGCGCTGCGCGCTGCAGCCTCGGTGCTGGCGTCAATCAAGTCGGCAATTGCCTCGGCCTGGGCCAGGTCGATCTTGTCGTTCAAAAACGCCCGCTCGGTGAACTCGCCTGGCTGCGCCACGCGCAGCCCCGGCAGCACCGGGCTTGCGCTCGCGGTGCCTTGCGCTGCTTCCAGGCAGCGCGCCAGCAGCAACTGAAGCACCACCGGCCCGCCATGGGCCTGCAACTCCAGCACGTCCTCACCGGTGTAGGAGTAGGGTGCCGGGAAGTACAGGGCCAGCCCCTGGTCTATGGCCTGGCCCTGCGCATCACGAAACGGCAGGTAGGTGGCCTCGCGCGGGCGTAATGCTCGCCCGCACAACGCCTTCACCAGAGGCTCCAAACCTTTGCCAGAGACGCGGACAATGCCCACCGCCCCCCGGCCGGGAGCGGTGGCAATGGCGACGATGGGATCAACGTGACGGGCAAGCATGGCAGGCACTTTACACAAGACAGGCCCTTGCCATCGCGGTACGGCAGGCCCTTCGGGAATGAAAAAGGCCGCTTGCGCGGCCTTGGAGGTTCTGAGAACGCATTCTCGCGATCAACAAAGGATCACTTGAACTTGGGCAGGTTGAACTGCGGTGGCACGCCCATGCGGGTGTTGATGATCCACTGCTGGGCAATCGACAGGATGTTGTTCGTCAGCCAGTACAGCACCAGGCCGGCGGGGAAGAAGAAGAACATCACGCTGAAGATCAGCGGCATGAACCACATCATCTTGGCCTGCATCGGGTCCGGCGGCGCAGGGTTCAGGGCGGTCTGCAGCAGCGACGACAGCGTCATCAGCAAAGGCAGGATGAAAAATGGATCGGGAGCCGACAGGTCGTGGATCCAGCCAATCCACGGAGCGTTGCGCATTTCCACGCTGGACAGCAGCACCCAGTACAGCGCGATGAACACGGGGATCTGGATCATGATGGGGAAGCAGCCGCCCATGGGGTTGACCTTTTCCTCACGGTAGATGCGCATCATCTCTTGCTGCATCTGCTGCGGCTTGTCCTTCAGGCGTTCACGCAACTCCATGATCTTGGGGTTGATGGCCTTCATCTTGGCCATGCTGGCGTACGCCTTGGCATTGAGCCAGTAGAACGCAATCTTGAGCAACAGCACCAGGGCCACGATGGACCAGCCCCAGTTGCCCAGCAGCTTGTGCAGCTGGTCGAGCAGCCAGTACAGCGGCTTGGACAGAATGGCCAGCCAGCCATAGTCCTTGACCAGATCCAGGCCTGTGGAGAGCTTCTCCAGCATGGTTTCGACCTGGGGGCCTGCAAACAGGCGGGCATCCACCGCCTTGGTCGTGCCGGGGTCGATGTTGCCCAGTGGCGTGATCATGCCGACCGAGTACAGGTTATCGCTCACCTTGCGGGTGAACAGCTCACGTTGCACGCCATCAGCCAGCAGCCAGGCGCTGGCGAAGTAATGCTGCACCATGGCTACGTAACCGTTGGGGGACTCCTTGGGAATGTCCACCTTGCCGTTTTCGATGTCCTTGAACTCGATCTTCTGGTACTTCTTGGCATCGGTGTACACCGCAGGGCCTGTGAAGGTGGAGTAGAACGAAGACTCTCCTGGCGGCTTGTTGCCATCGCGCACCAGTTGCAGATACAGCTGTGGCGAAACTGCGGAGCTGCCCACGTTCACCACTTCATGCTTGACGGCGATGTCGTAAGCGCCACGCTTGAGCGTCCAGGTCTTGACCAGCTTGACGCCGCCTTGCTCAGGCGATTCAAAGCGAATGGTCAGCTCGTTTTCACCGTCCTTGAGAGCACGGGGGCCAGGCACGGCAGTCATCACCGTTTTGTGGGTGGGGAAGCTGCCACCGATCAGGCCCGTTTGTGCGACGTAGACGCGCTGTGTGCTCTCGTCAAACAGCACAAAGTTCTTCGCCTTGTCGGTCATGTCCGCGTGCTTCAACAACTCAGCGTGCGTGAGCGAGCCGCCTTCGCCGTCAAACGTCAAGCGGTAGACGTCGGTGGTGACTTCGATTTTTTCACGCGCTGCAGGAGCTGCTGGCGCAGGCGTTCCGGGAACGGCCGAGGCGCCGATGGACGCGACTGCAGGCGCGGTGGAAGCTGGCACGCTGGCTGCACCGGCCAGCGGCGCCGAGGCTCCGGCTGCCGGGGCTGCGGCTCCCACCGCGGCAGGCGACGGGAAGAATGTGGCCTTGTTGCCGTTGTGCAATTGCCATTTGTCCCACAGCAAAACCATGGAAAAGCCAAAAATCACCCACAAGATGGTGCGGCGAATGTCGTTCATGAAGACTTCTTTGGTGAAGATGGTTGGGTGTTGGAAGGGTTCAGCCGCGAAAACAATCGCATGCCACGCGGTAATTCCGCAGGCACGGGATCGCAGCCGCCGTCACACCAAGGGTGGCAGCGTACCAGCCTGCGCAGCGTGAGGTAACTGCCAGCGGCAGCGCCATGCTGCTGCAAGGCTTGCAAAGAATACGCTGAGCAGGTGGGCTCAAACCGGCAGGCAGATCCCAGCCAGGGACTGAGTATCAGCCGATAGCCTTTGACCACACCGATCAGCAGGGCTCGCATCATGGCGCAGTCTCTGCCGTGGTGTCCCGCTGTGCACTGCTGCCAGCAACCGGCGGACGCTTGGCTGCCTGACCAAACAATTGCAAAAGTTCAGCGCGCACAGCCTGCTTGAGCTGGTCCGAGCTGGCGCTGGCGAATTGCTTGCGGTCAAACGCCGTGCGCAGGCGCACCACATGGGCGGCCTGCGGCAAACGGGCTTCGAACAAAGCACCCACCGCGTAAATCTGCCGCTTGATGGTGTTGCGCGTGACGGCACGGCGGGCCCAACGCTTGGGCACCATAGCGCCTAGCCAAACGCCAGAAACGCCAAACAGGGCCTGCGGCCCTTGCTCTAGAAGCAAAGAACCGGGCCCTGAAGGTGGCGCGGAAACCACTGGCACGTCGCTGGCAGTGAGTGCCAGGCGGTGCAACGCAAAATGCGCTGTACGGGAGACAGTGCCCCCCGCCATGGCTGCCTGGAACTGCGGACGGGTTTTCAGCCGTTGCATGCGAGCACCCCGTTCAGGACCTGACGGTACAAACCGGGGAGCAGGCCGGTGGGTGGTTTGGCCTTAGACGGCCAGGCGCTTACGGCCCTTGGCGCGGCGTGCGTTGATCACAGCGCGGCCACCGCGGGTCTTCATGCGAACGAGGAAGCCGTGGGTGCGGGCGCGACGGGTCTTGGAAGGCTGGTAAGTACGTTTCATGTTGCTATTCCTTGAGGTTCAGTTCCGGACTGCTGCTCTTGAACCCCCTCAAACCCGTGCCCGGCAGCTGCAATTGCAGTGCGGTGTGCACAGACCTCTGGGGCAGAAATAACGGCGCGCCGGGTCAAATCACCCTGAACACATTCAGGGAAACCCAAAATTATCGCAGCCTCTTTGGGTTCTGGCAATGCCCCTCGCAATTTTCCTTCCCTCCAGCCATCGGGGGTCGGTGGAATTTCCATTCGATTCCCGCACCTGCTGGCCGTCGCATGAAGGCCCTTCACGGACTCAACATGGCCCACAAAGCCCCGCAGCACAGCCCCCAAGTCACCGCCCGGCAAATTGTGGATAACTCCTTGACAAGCTACAATCGCACCCCTCTTCCCGTTCCTCCTATCCACAATAAAAACACTTCTTGCAATGACCGAGGAACCTCACCGCAATCCCAACGCACCCTCAGGCTCAGATGCCGGACAAGGCCTGTGGCAGGCGTGCGTGGAACAGCTGGCCCAAGACCTTCCTGAGCAGCAATTCAACACCTGGATCAAGCCGCTGGTGGCCCAGGTGGCGGAAGATTTTTCCAAGGTCACCTTGCTGGTGGCCAACCGTTTCAAACTCGACTGGATCCGTGCCCAGTACGCAGGCCGCATCGCCGCATTGCTCGAAGGCTTGTATGGCCAGCCAGTCACGCTGGAGCTGGCCATTGCCCAGCGCGAAGCCGTCACCCGCACCTACGTGCGCCCGGCATCGCAGCCCCAAGACCAGCGCGCAGCACCATCCTCCAGCCAAGCCTCTGACACCACCCACGGACAAGGCGGGCAAAGCACGCCCGGGGCCAACAATGGAGGCGGCGATGACAGCAGCGCAGGCGCTTTCCGCAACCGGCTGAACCCCGCACTCACGTTTGAAACCCTGGTGGAAGGCACGGCCAACCGCATGGCGCGCTCTGCAGCAATGCACGTCGCAGGCATGCCTGGGCACCTGTACAACCCCCTGTTCATCTACGGCGGTGTGGGCCTGGGCAAGACCCACTTGGTGCACGCTGTGGGCAACCGCCTGCTGCAAGACAAGCCCGACGCCAAGATCCTCTACATCCACGCCGAACAGTTCGTGTCCGACGTGGTCAAGGCCTACCAGCGCCGCACCTTTGACGAGTTCAAAGAGCGTTACCACTCGCTCGATCTGCTGCTGATCGACGACGTGCAGTTCTTTGCCAACAAGGATCGCACGCAGGAAGAGTTCTTCAACGCCTTTGAAGCCCTGCTGGCCAAAAAGAGCCACATCGTGATGACTTCGGATACGTATCCGAAGGGCTTGGCCAACATTCACGAGCGGCTGGTGTCGCGCTTTGATTCGGGCCTGACGGTGGCGATTGAGCCGCCCGAGCTGGAAATGCGCGTGGCCATCCTGATCAACAAGGCGCGCGTTGAAGGCACGGAGATGCCCGAGGAAGTCGCCTTCTTCGTGGCCAAGAACGTGCGCTCCAACGTGCGCGAACTGGAAGGCGCGCTGCGCAAAATCCTGGCGTATTCGCGCTTCAACCAGAAGGAAATTTCGATCCAGCTGGCGCGCGAAGCGCTCAGAGATCTGCTGTCCATTCAGAACCGGCAAATTTCTGTGGAAAACATTCAAAAAACGGTGGCCGACTACTACAAGATCAAGGTCGCCGACATGTACAGCAAGAAGCGCCCGGCCAGCATTGCGCGGCCACGCCAGATTGCGATGTACCTGGCCAAGGAGCTGACGCAAAAAAGCCTTCCAGAAATTGGAGAATTGTTCGGCGGGCGCGACCACACCACCGTGTTGCATGCGGTTCGCAAGATTTCTGCGGAGCGCCAGCAACTGACAGAGCTGAATCAGCAGCTGCATGTGCTGGAGCAGACGCTCAAAGGCTGACGCCTCCGTGCAAACCACGCCTACTACAAACCAAACACTTTGCAGCTCCTGTTCAAGGGCAAAATGGCGTGCTGTGCAGCACGGGGAGGCGCGACCGGCGCCGCTGCTGTCCAAGCACCGTCCTAAAAACCACAAGAGGTTGATGACATGATCGTCCTGAAGGCAACACAAGACAAGGTTCTCGCGGTACTCCAGTCCGTGGCGGGCATCGTGGAGCGTCGGCACACGCTGCCCATCCTGGCCAACGTGCTGATCCGCAAAACCGGCAATGCGCTGCAGCTGACCACCAGCGACCTCGAAATCCAGATCCGCACCACAGCCGAACTGGGTGGCGACACGGGCGACTTCACCACCACCGTGGGCGCGCGCAAGCTCATCGACATCTTGAAGACCATGCCCGGCGACCAGACCGTGAGCCTGGAGTCGAGCCAGTCCAAGCTGATCTTGAAGGGTGGCAAGAGCCGCTTCACGCTGCAAAGCCTGCCTGCTGAAGACTTCCCGCTGGTGCAGGAATCTGCCGCCTTCGGCCCCGTGTTTGCCGTGCCACAAAAGACGCTGAAGGACCTGCTGGGCCAGGTGTCGTTTGCCATGGCGGTGCAGGACATCCGCTACTACCTCAACGGCATTCTGTTTGTGGCCGAGGGCAAGACCCTGAGTCTGGTCGCCACCGACGGCCACCGCCTGGCCTTTGCCAGCGCCACGCTGGATGTGGAAGTGCCCAAGCAGGAAGTCATCCTGCCGCGCAAGACCGTGATCGAGCTGCAGCGGCTGCTGTCTGACGCGGGTGGCGAGAACCAGCCCCATATCGAAATGCAGTTTGCCAATAACCAGGCCAAGTTCACCTTTGGCGGCATGGAGTTCGTGACCAAGCTGGTGGAAGGCAAGTTCCCTGACTACAACCGCGTCATTCCCAAGAACCACCAAAACAGCGTGACCCTGGGCCGCGCGCCGCTGCTGGCCAGCCTGCAGCGCACCGCCATCATGACCAGCGATAAGTTCAAGGGCGTGCGCCTGAACATCGAACCCGGTACCCTGCGCGTGGCGTCCAACAACGCCGAGCAGGAAGAAGCGGTGGACGAGCTCGACATCGACTACGGCGGCGACACCATCGAGATCGGTTTCAACGTGACCTATCTCATCGACGCCCTGGCCAACATGGGCCAGGACATGGTCAAGATCGACCTGCAGGACGGCAACAGCTCGGCGCTGATGACCATCCCCGACAACGACACCTTCAAATACGTGGTGATGCCCATGCGCATTTGACCGGCGCGCCATGCGTGATGCGGCACCTTCGGGTGCCGTATCCCCTTTTGCAAGCCACCGAAATTGCTATTTAATTTGTAGCTGCTAGCGCTTATTACATCTGCCCTAGAAGCTGATTTGACTCTTATTGACCAATTGCGAGACTCCCAAAGTCTCCACGGATTCCAAGGCCCACCATGACCGTTGACAACATTCCTTCCGAGCCCGAAGCCACCGGCGTCTCCGGCCATGTTGAGCCCACACTCACCAAGATCGACACCAACCAGGCAGGGGCCAGCGAGAGCTATGGCGAAGGCGCCATCACCATCCTCGAAGGCCTGGAGGCCGTGCGCAAGCGCCCCGGCATGTACATCGGCGACACCAGCGACGGCACCGGCCTGCACCATCTGGTGTTCGAGGTGGTGGACAACTCCATCGACGAAGCCCTGGCCGGCCACTGCGACGACATCGTCGTCACCATCCACACCGATAACTCCATCAGCGTCACCGATAACGGCCGTGGCATTCCCACCGGTGTGAAGATGGACGACAAGCACGAGCCCAAGCGCAGTGCTGCCGAGATCGCACTGACCGAACTGCACGCGGGCGGCAAGTTCAACCAGAACAGCTACAAGGTCTCCGGCGGCCTGCACGGCGTGGGCGTGAGCTGCGTGAACGCACTGTCCAAATGGCTGCGCCTGACGGTGCGCCGTGAAGGCAAGGTGCACCAGCTCGAATTTGCGCGCGGCGTTGTGCAAAACCGCCTGCTCGACACCGTGGACGGCTTTGAAGTCAGCCCCATGAAGGTGACTGGCGAGACCGACAAGCGCGGCACCGAAGTGCACTTCCTGCCCGACACGGAAATCTTCAAAGAGAACAACGACTTCCACTACGAGATCCTGGCCAAGCGCCTGCGCGAACTCTCGTTCCTGAACAACGGCGTGCGCATCCGCCTCAAGGACGAGCGCAGCGGCAAGGAAGACGACTTCTCGGGCGCCGGCGGCGTGCGCGGCTTCGTCGAGTTCATCAACAAGGGCAAGACCGTTCTGCACCCCACCTCGTTCTACGCCGCCGGCGAGCGCCCGGCAGAGACGTACGGCGGCATCCCCGGCACGCACATCGGCGTCGAGGTGGCCATGCAGTGGAACAGCGCGTACACCGAGCAGGTGCTGTGCTTCACCAACAACATCCCCCAGCGTGACGGCGGCACCCACCTGACAGGCCTGCGCGCCGCGATGACCCGCGTCATCAACAAGTACATCGAAGAAAACGAGCTGGCCAAGAAGGCCAAGGTCGAAGTCACCGGCGACGACATGCGCGAAGGCCTGTGCTGCGTGCTCAGCGTGAAGGTGCCCGAGCCCAAGTTCAGCAGCCAGACCAAAGACAAGCTGGTGTCGAGCGAAGTGCGCGCGCCGGTCGAAGACATCGTGGGCAAGCTGCTCACCGACTACCTGCAGGAAAAGCCCAACGACGCCAAGATCATCTGCGGCAAGATCGTCGAAGCCGCCAAGGCCCGCGAAGCCGCCCGCAAGGCCCGCGAAATGACCCGCCGCAAGGGCGTGCTCGACGGCATGGGCCTGCCCGGCAAACTGGCCGACTGCCAGGAAAAAGACCCGGCGATGTGCGAGATCTACATCGTCGAGGGTGACTCCGCCGGTGGCTCTGCCAAGCAGGGCCGCGACCGCAAATTCCAGGCCATCCTGCCCCTGCGCGGCAAGATCCTGAACGTGGAAAAAGCCCGCTACGAAAAGCTGCTCACCAGCAACGAAATCCTGACGCTGATCACGGCTCTCGGCACCGGCATCGGCAAGGCCGGTGGCACGACGGGCGGCGACGACTTTGATGTGGCCAAGCTGCGCTACCACCGCATCATCATCATGACCGACGCCGACGTGGACGGCGCCCACATCCGCACCCTGCTGCTCACCTTCTTCTACCGCCAGATGCCCGAGCTGGTCGAGCGCGGCCACATCTACATTGCCCAGCCACCGCTGTACAAGGTCAAGGCGGGCAAGGAAGAGCTGTACCTGAAGGACGGCCCTGCGCTCGACAGCTTCCTGCTGCGCATTGCGCTGAACCACGCCAGCGTGACCACCGGCGGCGCCAACCCGCAAACCCTGACCGGCGAGACCCTGGCCGAACTGGCGCGCAAGCACCAGATCGCGGAAAGCGTCATCGCCCGCCTGGGCAACTTCATGGACGCTGAAGCCCTGCGCGCCATTGCCGACGGCGTGAGCCTCAAGCTCGACACCGTGCAAGACGCCGAAGCCAGCGCCGTGGCCCTGCAAGCCAAGCTGCGCGAGCTCAACACCACCGGCGCGCCCGCCGAAGTGGCCGGTGAATTCGACGCCCGCACCGACAAGCCCCTGCTGCGCATCAGCCGCCGCCACCACGGCAACATCAAGAGCAGCGTCATCACGCAAGACTTCGTGCACGGCGCCGACTACGCCGCCCTGGCCGAAGCCGCCGAAACCTTCCGTGGCCTGCTGGCCGAAGGCGCCAAGGTAATGCGCGGGGAGGGTGAGAAGCAGAAGGAAGAAAAGGTCAGCGACTTCCGCCAGGCCATGAAGTGGCTGATTGCCGAAGCCGAACGCACCACCGCCCGCCAACGCTACAAGGGCCTGGGCGAAATGAACCCCGAGCAGCTGTGGGAAACCACGATGGACCCCAACGTGCGCCGCCTCCTGCGCGTGCAGATCGACGATGCGATCGAGGCGGATCGCGTGTTCACGATGCTGATGGGCGATGAGGTGGAACCACGGCGCGATTTCATTGAGACGAATGCGCTGCGCGCTGGGAACATCGACGTTTGATTTCCGCGTGACAAGGCAAAAGGGTCGGAGAGCCAGTAGCTCTCAGCCCCTTTTTTAGTGGCCTCTTACGAATTCCAAAATTCGATCTTCTTGCACTGCAGGAACTACGACTACTCCTTGAGCCTTTAGATCATCCTGGATCTCTTCAAAAGCATGAAATGCTTTCGTGCTTTGCGAGGGTGCAGACACCGGGAAAAGTACCTGCCCAGGCAAAGCGCCACGCCTGCGCAAACGACGCACCTTGTCGACCCATTGCCCCCCGTGGGTCAGCACACGGGTCGAATCAGGTTGTGCCAAGAACAAAGGTTTGATGACTTGCAAAGTTTGATCGCCTTCTTTGCGAACAAATGGGAAATTCACCTCGAAATCATCCGTACCAATTTTGGCAGCCTGGAAAGCAGCGCCCACGTTCGCCCGATAGAGCAGCTTACGCACCGAGCTTTCAAGAAGACGCTCTTGGTACTCTTTGGTGACGAAATTGCGCTCAACATAAAAATCAAATAGCGCATTCAGCTTGACTTTGGGATCGTCGGCCAACGCCACACGCAATTCGTCAAACTGCAGCATGGCCTCACGTGGCCGCACCAACTCTGCGAACAATCCTTGGGCCAGAGCGACGTCAGGCGTGCGTTTGCGACCATCCAAAGCGAGGTGTTTCAACTCCGCAGCAAAGCGGTTCAGTTCCTCTTTGAACAGCTCACGACCGTTGAGATACACCTTGCGATCTAGCTGGTGGAAAAACTGTGTGATGCGACCGTAGCGCTTGAGCAAGCGAAACCCGAAGAAGCGAGCTTCTGGTGCCAATAACACGACGCCCACATTGGCAAATTCACCCGTTTCTACAAACGGGCGAAAGCGCAATAGTGCGTACTGACAGGCGACCTTGTTCACGGGATATTCCAGAAATCAGGCTGGCGACAGCGGGTCAAAACGCCGAGCAATTCATCCCACGAAACGTCCGCAGGAACCCCGTCATCTACCCACCACCAAGAACTAGGGATGCTAGCACGCATGCTATCCAGCAGTCGTAACACGGTCTCCATGCGGCCCACATAGGTCGCCCGAAGGTCATGGTCACCAAAAACCTCGTTCCAGTAGTCCGCAAATACATGCGACTCCAAGAAATGGCCAGGGCGGAAATCACGATCAAACGCTTGGTTGTGGTCAATCACCACCAGTTCATCTGCCGCCACATCCCACAGCAAGTTCGGATTACCGCCACGCGCCGTCAAGTGCCGGTCCTCGTTTCGAACCCACCAGTCAAAGATCAACACATCTCGGGCCAGTTCGGGTGGCACTAGATCGCGAGTGGTCAGGCTCAGCTCCTGCACATGAGGCAGTTGACGCGATGCGAAGACCAATCCGCTACCCAAATCGCCAAGGTCGGGGCGTACTTTATAGGCCAACAATTGCTCGGGCACCTCGGCCACCACATACCCGGCGATTGGCAGACCAAGCGCCGTGGCCACCTGCGAGGCCACCCATTCACATACCAAGCTACGCCTGCCCGCGCTACGTCCTTTGACAAAGTACACCTGTCCATCGTCACCTCGGCAGATAAAGGGTTCCGTCACCCCTTGAATGGTGCGGTCCAGAATCTCTTCAATCACAACCGTAGGCT
This sequence comes from Acidovorax sp. IB03, assembly GCF_016406015.1. Classification (NCBI taxonomy): domain Bacteria; kingdom Pseudomonadati; phylum Pseudomonadota; class Betaproteobacteria; order Burkholderiales; family Comamonadaceae; genus Acidovorax; species Acidovorax sp. IB03. The sequence goes on from NZ_JAEFCH010000048.1 coordinate 13,596, forward strand.
GGGCAGTGCGCATAGGGCGTCAATGTATCAGCAGCGCTTCGGCCAGACGGGCCTGCACGGACTGGCGTTCGGCCAGGCGCTGGCGCAGGTCGGCGCACAGGCGGCGCAGGGCGGTGACGCGGGTGACGATGCGGGATTGTTCGGCGAGGGGTGGGAGCGCAAAGGCCAGCCCCGCCACCTGCTTAGTCGATATGTGTGGCACCCCGTTGCTCCGACCAGGGTCGATAGTGCCAACGAACAAGTCCGACTTAAGCCAAAGCTGCAGGAACTCAGACGATAAACAGGCACATGCCGTTAGTCGCGCTACCCGCTGGAGCAGTAGGCATGGCAAATCAGAATCTCGAATGACTGCGTACTTCAGGCCCGTGGAGATGATGGGACGATCCAGTGAAAGCACGATATCCCCGGCGCGTAGAGCGAACTGCTCATAGCTCTTGGCGGCAATGGCATCAAGCATGACTGGCACCGACCAATCAACGTGACCATGACTGATGTTCACGTTGCGCAAAAGCCGAACGCCGGCCGGTTTGAACCACTCGCTCTTGAATGCGTAACCGTTGAGTAGCTCTACAACGTCACCGACGCGCACCCACTCCCACCCCACCGGCAACGCAAACGGCTTTTCCTCGTCGGTGATGGGGGGCAGGGGTTTGTCGCGTTTGATCTGGCCGGTGGCGATGAGGCGGTCTTTTTCGGCGCGGATTTTTTGCAGCAGGGCGCTGGCGGGTTCGTCGGTGGGGTCTTGGGGCACGAGCAGGCCGCGCACGGCCAGTTGCAGCAGGGTTTGCTCCAGGGCGTCGATGGCCTCGGGGCGGTCCAGCAGCAGGTCGAAGTGCTGGGCCACGCGCTGCCAGTTGGCGGCCAGTTCTTCGGGCGTGGTGCTGGCGATGAGCGTGCCCAGCAGGGTGCTGACCAGTTGCGCGTGTTGCGCGGCCTCCAGCTGGCCCTTGGCCACCAGCGCATCGCACAGGCGCATGAGGGCTTCGACGCGGGTGACGATGCGGGATTGTTCGGCGAGGGGCGGGACGGCGATGGGCATTGCACCCAACTTGCCTAAGTAAATGCCCTTTTGCGCAGTGCCCTTTCCGTGCAAATCGTAGTAGGCCCGCGCAACTGGCGAGCGCAAGAACAGTGAGCAAAACTCCGGATTCAATCCCGACCGGATAACAGCCACGCTACGTTGAAGCACGAATGCTGGAGCACCAATTGGAACAACTGCAGAACGCCCCAGCGAAGCGACGATTGTCAGCAGAACATCACCTGGCACTGCCGCAGTTCTACTGTTCTCGATCAAAAAGTCAGCCTCGCCGACGTAACGAGTAGGGGAGGTGAAATCAACAACGCCGCCTTCCCATACGTTCTGGCTGCTCAACATTGGGTAGCCAGCTCCCGAGTCACGCGGCGGATTGTGAGAACCGTCTGTCAGTTTTGATGCAAGAGCCCCAAGCCTCGACCACTCCCAACTTTTTGGCAACCCAAACGGCTTTTCCTCTTCGGCAATCGCCGCCAGCGGCTTGTCCCGCTTGATCTTGCCTTCAGCAATCAACCGATCCTTCTCCGCCCGAATCTTCTGCAGCAGCACGCCCGCCGGTTCATCGGCCGGGTCTTGCGGCACCAGCTTGCCTTGCACGGCCAGGGTGAGGATGAGTTCGCGCAGCTTGGCGACGCCACCGGGGGCGGTGGCGAGTAGATTCAAATTTGATAGCAGCATGCGCTTATTCCTCAAGCGCTAGCGGCTGTTTTTGCCAATGACTGGGCGAGGATGCCCTTGAGCTCATCGCGCAGGGCCTGGGCCTCGGCCTGCAGGCGGGCGTAGTCGGCCAGCAGCTCGTCGGGGTCATGGCTTTGCTGTTCGCCAATGTGGGGGTTCTTCTGGTCCAGGTTGTAGCCTGCGGCCTTGATCTGGTCGATGCCCACCTTCCAGGCCCGTTCGTTTTCGACGCGGGCGGCAAAGCCGTCCTGCTCGGTGCCCCACCAGGCTTTTTCTGCGTCGAACTCGTCGATGCGGATGGGCTTGGTTTTGTTGTAGGTTTTGACGCCCTGGGGGTAGGGGTGTTCGTAGTACCAAATGTGCTGGGTGGGCTGGCCTTTGGTGAAGAACAGCAGGTTGGTTTTGATGCCGGTGTAGGGCGCGAACACGCCGCCCGGCAGGCGCACGATGGTGTGCAGGTTGCAGTGCTGCAGCAGTTGTTCCTTGATGCGGGCCTTGACGCCTTCGCCAAACAAAAAACCATCGGGCAGCACCACGGCGGCGCGGCCGCCGGGTTTGAGCAGGTGCTGGATGAGCACCAGGAACAGGTCGGCGGTTTCCTTGGTGCGCACGTCGGCGGGGAAGCCCGCCTCGATGCCCGGCTCTTCAATGCCGCCAAAGGGCGGGTTGGTGAGGATGACGTTGACGCGGTCTGCCGCGGTGTAGTCGCGCAGCGGGCGGGCCAGGGTGTTGTCGTGCACGATCTGGCTGGGCACTTCGATGCCGTGCAGCAGCAGGTTGGTAACGCACAGCATGTGCGGCAGCTGCTTTTTCTCTACCCCGCGAATGCTGTTTTGCAGCACGGCTTCTTGCTCTGCGTTGTGCACTTGTTTGCGCAGGTGCTCGATGGCGCAGACGAGGAAGCCGCCGGTGCCGGTGGCCGGGTCCATGACGCTTTCGCCCAGCTGGGGGTTGGTCATGTCCACCATGAATTGGGTGACGGCGCGGGGGGTGTAGAACTCGCCCGCGTTGCCTGCGCTTTGCAGGTCGCGCAGGATTTTTTCGTACAGGTCGTTGAACTGGTGGCGTTCGGCCTGGCGGTTGAAGTCGATGGCGTTCAGCTTGTTGACCACCTGGCGCAGCAGATGACCACTCTTCATGTAGTTGTAGGCGTCTTCAAACACGCCGCGCACCACGTAGCCGCGCGGGTTGCGCTGCGGGTCGGCGCTCAGGCCCTTGAGGGCGGGGAAGAGTTGCTTGTCCACAAAGTCAAGCAGGGCGTCGCCGGTCATGCCTTCGGCATCGGCCGCCCAGTGGCGCCAGCGCAGGTGCTCGGCAATGGGGCTTTGGTAGTCGTCGCGGGTGAGTTCGAGTTCTTCTTCCAGCGCGTCAAACACCTTGAGGAACAACAGCCAGGTGAGCTGGCTGATGCGCTGGGCGTCGCCATCCACGCCAGAGTCCTGGCGCATGATGTCTTGGATGGATTTGATGACGGGGGTGAGGTTGGACATGGGGTGCGGGCTTTAAGCAAAAACAGGCTCTAGCGCTTATCTATCAAGCGCTAGCAGCTATCAAAACAGGAGTATTTGGCAGTACACAGCGGCACACAGTTAATGGGCCGGGTGCGTAGCGTACAGCGCTTGCTCCAGCGCCTGCAGTGCGCTGAGGTATTGGGGGCGGCCGCCAAAGCTGCGCACCAGCTCGACAGGGCTGCCCAGGTCGGTGAAGGGCTGGAGCTTGAAGACTTCGTTGCTCTCGATGGTGGCGATGCCTTCGTCGGCGTATTTGTCGAGCAGGGCGTCGAGCACCTTGCGGGCCACGGGGCCGTATTGGGTGAAGACGTTGCGCTTTTTGACGCGCTGGGCGCGCTCGCGGCGGGTGAGCGGGGGCTGGTCGTAGGCGACGTGCAGCAGCAGGTCGAACGGGTCGAGGTCTTTGCCGACCTCAGCGGCCAGGGCATCCAGCAGAACCCCCTCAGACTCCAGCTCGGCCAGCAAGGCGGCCTTGCGGTCGGCCTGCTGCCAGGTTTGCAGGAACTGGTCGAGCGAATCGTATTTTTTGAGCAGGTTGATGCGGGTGTAGTCGCGCAGGCTTTCGGTGATGAGCTTGCCGTCTGCATTGAGGTGTTGCACCCGCTCGCGCGCCACGGCCACGGTGACGTTGTTGCCCAGGGTGTATTTGCGGGGTGCGTCGGTGCCTGCGCCGCCCTCGCCAGGGCCTGCGGTGGTGGGCGGCCAGGCGTCAGGGCCCGCACCACCGGGCTGGGCGGTGGGAGGCCAATCCACGGGCGGGGGCGGGGCCATGGGCTCGCCGGGCTGGGGTTCGTACACCTGCACGGGCTCGCCGTCGAAGTCTTTGTCGGCAAAGAGTTCGGTGGCGCGCTTGAAGTCGAGGATGGTGAACCAGCTCTTGCCCAGGTCCTCGCGCAGGCGGGTGCCCCGGCCAATGATCTGCTTGAACAGCGTCATGGACTTGATGGTCTGGTCCAGCACGATGAGCTTGCAGGTTTGCGCATCCACGCCCGTGCTCATGAGCTTGGAGGTGACGGCGATGACGGGGTAGGTCTTCTCGGGGTCGATGAAGTTGTCCAGCTCGCGCTTGCCTTCGGTGTTGTCGCCGGTGATCTGCACCACGTATTTGGGCTGGTTTGCGCACAGGTCGGCATTGGCGTTGCTGAGTGCCTTGCGCATGCGCTCGGCGTGTTCGATGTCTTCGCAAAACACGATGGTCTTGGCGTAGCGGTCGGTGGCCTTCAGGTATTCGGTGACCTTGGCGGCCACCACGGCGTCGCGCTGCTCCATGACGAGCTTGCGGTTCATGTCTGCGCCGGTGTAGATGCGGTCCTCAATGAGGTGGCCAAACTTGTCGCGCTGGCCCTCGGTGGGGCGCCAGCCGAAAGTGTCTTTGTCCAGGTCCACGCGCACCACCTTGTAGGGCGCGAGGTAGCCGTCTTCAATGCCTTGCTTCAAGCTGTAGGTGTAGAGCGGCTCGCCAAAGTAGTCGATGTTGGAGACGTCTTCTGTCTCCTTGGGCGTGGCCGTGAGGCCGATCTGTGTGGCGCTGGCGAAGTAGGTCAGGATGTCGCGCCAGGCGGAGTCTTCTGCCGCACTGCCCCGGTGGCATTCGTCCACCACGATGAGGTCGAAAAAGTCGGGGCTGAACTGCTTGTAGATGTTGCGCTCTTCTTGCGTGCCGGTGACGGCCTGGTAGAGCGAGAGGTAGATCTCGTAGCTTTTATCGACCACCTTGGTGGTCTTGTTCACAGCCAGGTCGAGGTCTTCGATGGTGACCTGGCCTTGAGCGTCCACCCGCTCCACGCCCTTGGCGTGGGGGCTGAGCTTGGCCATCGCGCCCTTGAAGGGACGGAAGTCGTTGACCATGGTCTGGTCGATGAGGATGTTGCGGTCGGCCAAAAACAGGATGCGTTTTTTGGCCCCGCTTTTCCACAAGCGCCAGATGATCTGGAACGCGGTGTAGGTTTTGCCCGTGCCCGTGGCCATGACGAGCAGCACGCGGTTTTGGCCTGCGGCAATGGCCTCCACGGTGCGGTTGATAGCGCCCAACTGGTAGTAGCGCGGGGTTTTGCTGGGGGCGTAGTCGGTGGCGGCAATGTGCTCGACTGCAGGCGCCCAGCCCTTCCAGGCACAGTATTTGGCCCACAGCTCGGCGGGGGTAGGGAATTGGTCCAGCGTGAGGTCGCGCTCCAGCACGCCATCGGATAGGGTGGCATCGCGGAACACAAAACCGTCGCCATTGCTAGCAAAGCTGAAGGGCACGCCCAATAGCTCGGCATATTGAATGGCCTGGGGCATGCCTGCGCCGACGGAGTGTTTGGCGTCTTTGGCCTCCACCACTGCCAGCGGCACGTTGGGCTTGTGAAACAGCACGTAGTCGGCCCGCAGCATGGAGGCCTTGTCGCGGTGCGACGCCTGGCCGCGCACCACCACGCGGCCGGGGCGCAGGGTGTATTCGCGCAGGATGTGCTGTTCGCGCGTCCAGCCCGCTTGCACCATTGCGGGTGTGATGAAACGGTCGCAGATGTCGGTTTCGCTGAGATGGGCTTTGGACGGCACGCTCACAGATCAGTCTTTCTGGGCTGGGCTACACAGGGGGGAAGCGCTGAGTATGGCCCAATTGTCACAAGATGTTGAACCCATACCAGCCGAACCAAACCGGTAACCCGCTGGCACAATCCCACCCCCATGCGCTCCCCCATCTCCATCGTCGACGTCGACCGCCCCGACACCTGGTCCCGCTACCGTGCGGGCCTGTGCGAGACCTGCGCGGCCAACTGCTGCACCATGCCGCTGGAGGTGCAGCTATCGGACCTGGTGCGGCTGGGGCTGGTGGATGCGTTTGAGGCCGAGCACGAGGAGCCCCGACACATTGCCAAGCGGCTGCAAAAGGCGCGGCTGATTGACCACTTCAACCACAAGAACGTGATCTTCACCATGGCGCGGCGGGGCGGTGGGGACTGCAATTTTCTCGACCCCAAAACGCGGCTGTGCACGGTGTATGACCAGCGGCCCGAAACCTGCCGCCTGCATCCGCAGAAGAAGAGCCCCAAGCCGGGTTACTGCGCGTATGGGCGGCGCGGGGGCTGAGGTGATCCTCGGCACACACCGCCACGGCCATGAAGGCAGTCGCCCTGCCGGTGATTGACCCGGCCCGGTGCACGGGCTGCGGCTGGTGCGTGGCGGTGTGCCCGCCGCATGTGCTGTCGCTGCAGGTGCTGGGGGACAGCCGCTGGGGGCCGAAGCGGTCGGTGCTGGACGATGCGCCGGGGTGCACGGGCTGTGCGCTGTGTGCGGTGCGCTGCCCTTTTGATGCGATTGCGATGCGGCGTTGTCCCACAGCCAAGCCAGCGCAGCCGTGATGAGATGGGGCCTTTGGGGGCCCCAGGGCCCCAGCACACCAAGGAGTTCACCATGTCTGAAAAGAAAGCCAGCGTTCACTGGGAAGGGGCCGGCAAGGCAGGCCAGGGCCAGATCAGCACCGAGACGGGCGCGCTGGACCGCTACCCCTACGGCTTTGCCAGCCGGTTTGGCGACGACCGCAAGGGCACCAACCCCGAAGAGATTCTGGGCGCGGCCCATGCGGCCTGTTTCACGATGGCGTTTTCATTTGCGGCCGAGAAGGCGGGCGCGGCCACCGAATCTGTGGACACCACCGCCAGCGTGCGCTTGAGCAAGGACGGCGACGGCTTTGTGATTGACCGCATTGCACTCACGCTGAAGGCCAAGGTGCCGGGCCTGGACGACGCGGCCTTTCAAAAACTGGCGGCTGATGCCAAGGCCAACTGCCCTTTGTCGAAAGCGCTGGCTGCGGTGCCCGAGATCACGCTGGAAGCACAGCTGGTGCCCTGAACGGGTCCGAGCGGCAGCGGCTTCAAGCAAAATAGCCACTAGCGCCCGTATAGCAAGCACCGATAGCTCTCAAAATAATAGCAATCATTGTCTGCAAACGCCCACGCGCCGTGCGCAGGTGACGGGGCTGGGGCGGTGCGCTACACTGGCCGCCTCATGTCGTTCACTCCATCTACCGTCATCGCACCTGCCGCAGCCTTTGCGTGCATGGGCATGATGCTGCCTGCGTTCACGCGGGCGATGGGCGCACGAATGATGATCGCCATTACCACCGCGGCCACCTGAGCGCAGCGCAGGTGGCCGTTTCGGCAGCCACCTGGTGATCGCTCTCTCTTCCCCCACAAGACGAATGCACGAAACCCAGCTCTGGCAGCTGGGTTTTTTTATGCCTTGCGCAAAACAGGGCTGAGGCAGGCGGTTTGCCCCAGGGCAATCCGGCTGTTGCACCCGATTTGCGCAAGTCGTGTTTGTTCGTTCGTTTGATGTTTGGAGAAGCCGATGTACCGCGATCCTGTCGAGAGTCTTGAGCCCCAGTCCAGCCACGCCGCCGCGTTGGCACCCCGCCCGCTGCGCGTGGGCATGATTGGCATTGGCACCGTGGGCTCGGGCACGTTCCGCGTGCTGGCACGCAACCAGGCCGAGATTGCGGGGCGCGCGGGGCGGGGCATCAAGCTGGTGATGGTGTGCGCCCGCAGCCTGGCCCGCGCGATGCGCGTGGTGGGCAGAGATGCCGCGCTGACCAACGACCCGATGCTGGTGGCCACGCACCCCGATGTGGATGTGGTGGTGGAAGTGGCCGGGGGCACCAGCCCCGCACGCGAATGGGTGCTGGCCGCCATCCGCGCGGGCAAGCATGTGGTCACGGCCAACAAGGCACTGCTGGCCACGCACGGCAACGAAATCTTTGCCGCCGCCCGCCAGCACGGCGTGACAGTGGCATATGAGGGCGCGGTGGCCGTGAGCATTCCCATCATCAAGGCGCTGCGCGAGGGCCTCACGGCCAACCGCATCGAGTGGGTGGCGGGCATCATCAACGGCACCACCAATTTCATCCTGAGCAAGATGCGTGACGAGGGCCTGGGTTTTGCCGAGGCGCTGTCGCAAGCACAGGCGCTGGGCTATGCCGAAGCAGACTCGACCTTCGACATCGAAGGCATCGACGCAGCGCACAAGATCACGCTGCTGGCGGCCAATGCGTTTGGCATGCCGGTGCGTTTTGCCGATGCGCAGGTGGAGGGCATCACCCGCCTGCAGGGGCTGGACGTGGCCTGCGCCGAGCAACTGGGCTATCGCATCAAGCTGCTGGGCGTGGCCCGGCGGCGCAAGGAGGGCGATGCCGATGGCGTGGAACTGCGCGTGCAGCCCGCGCTGGTGCCCGCCACGCATTTGCTGGCGCAGGTGAATGGCTCGATGAACGCGGTGATGGTGAAGGGCGATGCGGCGGGCGTGACGATGTTCTATGGCGCGGGCGCAGGGTCAGAGCAAACAGCATCGGCCGTGATTGCCGACCTGGTGGACGTGGCCCGGCTGCAGGGCACCACGCCCGCACAGCGCGTGCCGCACCAGGGCTTTCACGCCCACGCGGTGAATGAGCAACTGGCCGTGCTGCCACGCGCAGCCGTGCACACCCGCCACTACCTGCGCGTGCCTGTGCACACCGCGCAGCAAATGGACGAGATGAGTGCATGGCTGGCAGCGCAGCAGGTGCCAGTGCAGCGCGTGGAACTGGCTCGCGACCAGGCGCTGCCCGCTGGCAGCGGCCCCGAGGCACAAGCGCAGGTGCTGGTGCTGACCGACGCCGTGGCCCAGGCCACGGTGGACCGGGCCGTGCACGCGCTGGCCGACCACCCGGCGGTGGCGGGGCCGGTGGTGACGCTGCGGGTGGAATGGCTAGAGGGGTGAGGGCGTGGCGGCGGGGTGCCGCTGCCCTGCACCACCTTGAAGCCAAAACAGGCTCCAGCGCTTTACTATCAAGCGCTATCAGCTATTGATTCAATAGCAACTTCACCACACATCTCAGCCCATCAACCGCCCCTGCACCAGCGCCGCCATGTCTTCGGCGGCGGGGGTGCCTTCGGCCAGCAGGCCCTGCACCACGCCCGCGCGGTCTGCGTCGGTGCGGTTCTGGCTCACCTTCCACAGGCCTTCCCAGCGCTGCACTTCCAGCGCCACACCCACGATGGCGCGCTGCATTTTTTCCAGGTAATCAGGCGGGGCATCGTCCACCCGCCAGGGGTGCGGGCGGTGGGCTTCTTGTGCATCGCTCAGGCGGTGCAGCATGTCGCGCAAAGGGCCTTCGCCGTCCAGCACGCGCAGGGTGCCGTGGGCGTGCACGGCGGCGTAGTTCCAGGTGGGCACCTGTTTGCCGTCCACCGCCTTGGACGGGTACCACGATGGCGAGATGTACGCCTGCGGCCCATGGAAGACGGCCACGGCCTGCTGCGGCAGCAGGGGCCACACGCCATTGGCCCGCGCCACATGGCCCAGCAGCGTGCCGTGCGGGCCCTGGTGCGGGTCGAGGAACAAGGGGATGTGATTGGCGTGCAGCGCCCCCTCGTGCGCAATGACCAGCGTGGCCAGCGGCTGCGTGCGCACCAGCGCCTGCAGGGTGGCAGGGTCCGTCACCTGAAACTGGCGGTTGGCGTTGGCCATGTCAGGCACCTTCCGTTTGCAAGACGGGCGCGCAGTCGATCTGCGTCTTGACCGAGTTGGCCAGAAAGCACGCCGCATGCGCCTGGTGGTGCAGGTCGGCCAGCACCGCCGCAGTGGGCGCGCGGGCTGCATCAAACACCGTGACCGGGCGCAACTGCACATGGCTAACCACCAGGCGGCCTTCAGCATCCTGGGCCATGGTGCCCGTGGCCGCGTCGGTGTAGCGGTTCACGCGCCAGCCCGCGCGGCTGGCAATGTCCAAAAACCACAGCATGTGGCAACTGGCCAGGGCGGCGATGTAGGCCTCTTCAGGGTCCACCGCCGCGGCATCCGAGTAGGGCAGGGGCACCACATGGGGCGACGAGGACGCCGCCACGGTGGCGCCGCCATCAAACTGCCACTGGTGGCTGCGGTGGTAGCGCTGGTCCAGAAAGTCATCGGTGCCACGGGTCCAGACGACGGTAGCGGTGTGCGGTGCGGCCATGGGTGAAGTTCCAACGGGGGTTTCTACAATGGTTCTTCAGTTTAGGTGCCACAGGGCATCTACAGGGAGCCAATTCGTGCCCATTGCCAGAGCCAATTCCACACCCGGCGCCGCGCCTTCATCGGCCACCTTGCGCCAGCAGGTGTATGCGCAATTGCGCAGCGCCATCGAGCAGGGCCGCTGGCCTGCGGGCACGCGGCTGCCGCCTTCTCGCACGCACGCGGGGCTGCTGGGCGTATCGCGCAACACGGTGCTGTGGGCCGTGCAGCGCCTGCTGGCCGAAGGCTATGTCGAGGCCCGCGTGGGCGATGGCACCTATGTGGCGCAAGCCCTGGCCCTGCGCCCGCGTGCCAGCGCCCCCGCGCTGGCAATGCCGCCCCGGGGCCTGTCGCAGCGCGGGCAGCTGGTGGCCGACACGGCCGCACGCTGGCGCCCGCCGCTGGTGCCGGCGCGGGCCTTTCGCATTGGCGCGCCCGAGGTGGCCAGTTTTCCGTTTGCCGTGTGGGACCGCCTCGCTCGCAAGGCCAGCCAGGCCCAGCGCACCGCCCGCGCCCACTACCTGGACCCGGCGGGCGACCCTGACCTGCGCCAGGCCGTGGCGCAGTGGTTGTGGGCATCGCGCGGCATTCGCTGCGATGCAGCGCAGGTGGTGGTGTGCTCGGGCTCGCAGCAGGGCATCGATTTGATCGCGCGCCTGCTGCTGGATGTGGGCGACGAGGTGCTGGTGGAAGACCCTGGCTACCCCGGTATCCGCGCCAGCCTGCTGGGGCACGGCGCACTGGCAAGGCCTGTGCCGCTGGATGAACGCGGGCTGTGCATTGCACAGGGCGCTGCGCAGTGGCCCGCCGCGCGCATGGCGGTGGTCACGCCCACGCACCAGTTCCCCACCGGTGTGCGCATGGATTTGCCACGCCGCCAGGCCCTGCTGCAATGGGCGCGCGAGCACGATGCCTGGGTGGTGGAAGACGACTACGACGGCGAATTTCAATACGGCAATGCCGCCCAGCGCGTGCCTGCGCTGTGCAGCCTGCCGGGGTCGGAGCGGGTGCTGTACGTGGGCACCTTCAGCAAAACGCTGCACCCCGGCCTGCGCCTGGGCTTTGTGGTGGTGCCACCTGCGCTGGTCGAAGCCTTTGCCATGGCCCGCGCCATCACCGACCGGCACGCGCCGGGCGATGCGCAGGCCGTGCTGGCCCGCTTCATTGCAGAAGGCCACCTGCTGCGCCACTTGCGCCGCATGCGCGAGCTGTACCTGCACCGCCAGCAATGGCTGATCGACACCCTGGCCGATGCCAGCGACGGCGCACTGCAATTGCAGCCCAGCGACCGGGGCATGCACCTGCTGCACGAAGTGCCGGTGGGCATTGACGACGAGCCCCTGGCCCGCAGCGTGCAGGCGGCGGGCGTGATGCTGGCCCCGCTGTCGCGCTATGCCGTGCAATCAGACCGCCGTGGCTGGCTGTTTGGCTACGCGGGTTATGGCGATGAAGACATTCGCGCTGCAGCGCGGGTGGTGGGGGCGCTGGCGCAGCGCGCTAGCAAGGCCTGAAGACTCACCGATCACGCAGCGCTCAGGGCCTGCTCCACCAGCGCCAGCCCTTGCGCCGCGCCCAGGCGCAAGCCCACGTCGCTGCGGGTAGGCACCTCGCATTCACGGGGGTTGATGCGAATGAGGCGGCCACCGTGCGCGTGAAGAATGCGGTGGCTGAAGTGGCGCACGGACGGAATGGCCGTGCCCGCACCCAGCTCGATCACCACCGGGCGGCGCACGCCATGCAGCCAGCGCTGCTGGTGTGCGTGCTGGGCGGCGGTGCGCGCCTCCAGCCAGTCCCAGTCGTTGAACATGAGGATGTTGGGCCGCGCCAGGCCACCGCAGTGGGGACAGCGCGGGGGTGCATTGCGCAGGCGGCAGGTGGCTTCGTCCACATCAGGCACAAAATCATCTGCAGGCCAGATGGCGTCGCTGCAGCCTTCCAGGCACTGCAGATGGTGGATGGAGCCGTGGCATTCATGCACCGCGTCGGCAAAGTAGCCTGCCATCTGGAACTGCCCGTCCACATTGCTGGTGAACACGCTCAGGCCCTGGTGCATGCGCGCGCCCCAGCGCTGCAGTTGCCCAAAGCCCGCGTGGGGCACCGTGCGGCGGTACAGCGCCAGCCGGTGGCCGTAAAAGCCCCAGGCCAGTTCGGGCGCCTCACGAAACGCTGCGGGCGAAGCGATGGAGGCAAAGTCCAGCCGCGCCTGCGCCAGCGCGGGGTAGGCGCGCCAGAACCCTTCGTTGCCCCGGAAGTCGGGCAGGCCGGAATCCACCCCCATGCCGGCACCAGCGGCCACGATGAGGGCGTCGGCCTGCTCCAGCAAAGCGGCCGCGTGCTCGGCAGCAGCGCGTGTGGCGGGGTCGGTGGGGTGGGTGTGCATGGGGGTCTCCTGGCGCGCCAAGGATAAGAGCGGCTAACAAAACTCAGCGAAGCGGTTCTGGCTAGGCGCTGTGTCGTAGGCAGTACGAGCAGTACGACAAGACACAGCAACGACGCCAGAAGAGTTTTGTTAGCCGCTCTAAAGCCGGGCACCACCCAGCGGCGGGGTTTTGCACTACGCTGTGGCACCACGGCGCTGCGCGCCCGGCTTTTTTCAACCTCCGTCTGATACCCATGCCCCTGGAACCCTACCTTGACACCACGCCCCTGCTGGGCAGCCATGTTTTCGTGCACTCCAGCGCACAAGTGATCGGCGATGTGCAACTGGGCGATGACAGCTCGGTGTGGTGCAACGCCGTGCTGCGCGGCGATGTGAACCGCATCACCGTGGGCCGCTGCAGCAACGTGCAGGACCTGACCATGGGCCATGTCTCGCACCGCAATGCCAGCAAGCCCGAGGGCTCGCCGCTGGTGATTGGCGACTACGTCACGGTGGGCCACTCGGTCATCCTGCACGGCTGCCGCATTGGCAACGAATGCCTCATCGGCATGGGCTCCATCGTGATGGACGACGCGGTGATCGAAGACCGCGTGATGCTGGGCGCAGGCAGCCTGGTGCCGCCGGGCAAGGTGCTGGAAAGCGGCAACCTCTACATCGGCCGCCCCGCCGTGCGCCAGCGCGCGCTGACCGAAGCGGAGATCGCCTACCTGAAGTATTCGGCCGAACACTACGTGCGCGTGAAGAACAACTACCTGGCGGGCAGCCCCGCCGCACCGTTGCCAGAGGCAGCGGCCAGCAAGGGGCAAGGCACACCCGGATAATCCGGGGCCTGCACCGACCTTTTCACGGCGGCACCGCTTGCTCTCCGTATCCACCATGTCCGCCGTCACGCCAACGCCACCCGCCCTTCGCGTCCTGTCCGTCATCCCGCCGATGACGCAACTGAACACGCCCTACCCGTCTACTGCCTACCTCACGGGGTTCTTGCGTTCGCGCGGGGTGGATGCGGTGCAGGAAGACCTGGCGCTGGCCCTGGTGCTGCGCCTGCTCTCACCCGAAGGGCTGCGCGCCATTGCAGCCAAGGTGGATGCGCTGCCGCCCAAAAAGCGCAGCGCTGCTGTGCAGAGCTTTGCCGAGCAGCAAGACCGCTACCTCGCCACCATCGGCCCCGCCATCGCCTTTTTGCAGGGGCGCGACAGCACGCTGGCGCACCGCATCGTGGGCCGCCACTACCTGCCCGAGGGGCCCCGCTTTGCATCGCTGGATGTGTACGTGGATGACGAAGGCGGCGACCCGCTGGGCTGGGCCTTTGGCACCCTGGGCCTGACGGACAAGGCCAAGCACCTGGCCACGCTGTATTTGAACGACCTGGCCGATGTGCTGCGCGATGCGGTGGACGAGCGTTTTGAATTTGTGCGCTATGCCGAATCGCTGGCGGGCAGCCAACCCACGTTCGACCCGCTGGCCACCGCACTGGCTGCGCCGCCCACGCTGGTCGATGAGTTGCTGGAGCAACTCACGCACGAAGCGATCGCCAAGCACCAGCCCAACGTGGTGCTGCTATCCGTGCCCTTCCCCGGCTCGGTGTATGCGGCCTTTCGCATTGCGCAGGCCATCAAGGCGCGGCACCCGCACATCACCACCGTGCTGGGCGGCGGCTTTGTGAACACCGAGCTGCGCGAGCTGGCCGAGCCGCGTGTGTTCGACCACTTTGATTACGTGACGCTCGACTCCGGCGAACGCCCGCTGCTGGCGCTGCTGGAACACCTGCGCGGCGAACGCGGCCGCCAGCGGCTGGTGCGCACCTTTGTGCGCAACGACGGGCAGGTGCAGTACATCAACATGATGGAAGCCGACATCGCCTTTGCCGAGGTGGGCACCCCCACCTGGGACGGACTGCCGCTGGACCGCTACCTGTCGCTGCTCGACATGCTCAATCCCATGCACCGGCTGTGGAGCGATGGGCGCTGGAACAAGCTCACCGTGGCGCATGGCTGCTACTGGAAGAAGTGCAGTTTTTGCGATGTGAGCCTGGACTACATCAGCCGCTACGAAGGCGCGAGCGCCGCCGTGCTGGCCGACCGCATCGAGCAGATCGTGCGCGAAACAGGGCAGACCGGCTTTCACTTTGTGGACGAAGCCGCACCGCCCAAGGCGCTCAAGGCACTGGCCAGCGAACTGATTGCGCGCGGCACTGGCATCAGCTGGTGGGGCAATGTGCGGTTTGAAAAAACCTTCACGCCCGAGCTGGCCGAACTGCTGGCCGACAGCGGTTGCATCGCCATCTCGGGTGGTCTGGAAGTCGCGTCAGACCGGCTGCTCAACCTGATGAAAAAAGGCGTGTCCGTGGACCAGGTGGCCCGCGTCACCAAGGCGTTCACTGACGCTGGCATCCTGGTGCATGCGTACCTGATGTATGGCTTCCCCACCCAGACGGTGCAGGACACCGTGGACGCGCTCGAATACGTGCGCCAGCTGTTTGCCAACGGCTGCATCCAGAGCGGGTTCTTTCACCGCTTTGCCTGCACCGTGCATTCCCCTGTGGGCAAGAACCCCGAGGAATACGGCGTGACGCTGGCCCCGCTGCCACCGGGCGACTTTGCCAAGAACGACGTGGCCTTCATCGACCCCACGGGCGTGGACCACGACGCGCTGGGCGCGGGGCTCAAGAAAGCCATCTACAACTACATGCACGGCATTGGGCTGGAAGAAGACGTGCGCATGTGGTTCCCGTTCAAGGTACCCAAGACCACGGTGCGGCGCGACCGCATTGAGCGCGCGCTGCGCGAGCGCGGCTGACCGCACCCGGCAGTTTTGAGCCTTTTTGGCCTATAGCGCCCGTCCAACAAGCGCCAGTAGCTATTAAAACAATAGCATCTAAGATCATCTGGCCTTGAGGCTGAGGCCTGCGCCGTGCAGGCCCTGATCCACCCCGTCACTTCTTTTGCTGCTGGTAGGCGCGGTGCATGGGCGGGCCTTTGTCGGTGTCGGTCAGGCCCCGGGTCACATCCTCGTAGGCCTGGCGCACTTCGCGCGACGGAATACCGCCCGTCATGTCCGTCGCTTCATCGCGTTCGTGCGGCAAGCGGGCTTCGGGCTCTTGCAAGGCTTCCGGGTGGCTCTTTGGCGTTTGCGCCTGCGCTTCGGGGCGCTGGGTGGTGTCCACCCGCCGCTCGGTGCGCACCGGCACGGGCGAGGCAGGCTCCTTGCGCTCGTCGGGCAGGGCATCTGGCGCGGGGCCGGGGAGGTTGGCGGGCGAAGGGGTGGGGTGTGGAGGGTTTTTCATGGCCTCCACGCTAAAAGCCGATTTACGTCAGCCCTGTAGGTGGGAGCGCACTCTGTGCGCAGGAAAATCACTTTGAATAATCTTAAGACACGGGGATGTGAATATATCCTCATCGAGGCCAGAGATTTTCAGTGATTATTTAATGGAAACCAACTTTCGCCCTCAGAAAAATTACCACCTCACCGTAGCATTATTTTTCGAATATCGGATCAAGCAATTTCATTGAAAAGCGACACACGGCCTCTGCCTTGGCGTTTGGCTTCGTAGCAGGCGGCATCGGCTTTGTTGCATAAATCGGCCATAGGCCAAGGCATCCCCAATCCCAAAAAGAT